>JBCCLY010000386.1:0-4718 GCA_039026655.1 Cyanobacteria bacterium P01_C01_bin.38
CCAGGTAAACACCCGATTGGATAATGTAAATTTAGGTTTTTCCATAAGTAAGCGTGGAAATATTCTTCACGCTTACTTTGGGAGCATCCCTTCAGGTGGAAATTTATTTTTGTAGTGCGAGCATCTTGCTCGCTATGTATATCTAGCGAGCAAGATGCTCGCACTACCAAATTGTATTTTTGCCAGCCGGAGGGATGCTCCCAAAGTAAGCGTGAAGAATATTTCCACGCTTACTTATGGAAAAACCTAAATTTACATTATCCAATCGGTTGTTTACCTGGATTAACAGCGTGAATAAATTCGCTACCAGATGCGGGAAATCCTCTTTTATAACAGGCTTCTTCCGGTTTTCCCCATCCTAACTGTAAAATTATTTCTAAAAAATTAGTATTTTCCCATTTCCATAAACTCGACCATTGCATTCTTTGGTCTATTCTTTTAATATCTTCTATATTGATTTTTTGATACTGCTTACCGTTACTAACGCTTAAATAAAAGTCCATTCCTACAGTGACTTTATACCAAAATTCTAAAATAGAACTTTTGGCAGACTCTAATATTTTTAAGTCATTTTGTAGCGAAATTAATTGTCCATCAACTTCGGGATAACGTAAAGTTTCACCTTTAACATTGACTTCTCGCCACACAATACCAGAGATTTGATGCTCTCTTTGATATTCATGAATGGCAGATTTAAAATCTTGATAGGCAGTAAACTTTTGCAAGCCTTCTGTTTTGATAAACTGATCGATTACAGGATTACCAGATACTTTTACCTCTAATTTCAAACGTTTCCCCGTCAGACAAGCTTGGCGCTCGTCCGTTAGAATTTGAATTAGTTCCTCGGTAGTGTAAACTTCTGACATCAGAATACACTCTCATAATAATTATATTTACTATCGGTCGGTTAACAGCAATTTATAATTGCTTTATCGCTAACTCCTAAATACTATCCCTTCATTTTAGAGATTGTAGTATTAGATATCACTAAAAGGTAAGTGCCGAAAAAAATGTTTCGGCACTTTAAGTTATTCAGATAACTCACTACTAAACTCATTAAAGGAACGCCGCTTTAATTCTACTGATTCAGTTCGCGGTAATAAATCAAACACTTCTCGGAATTTATCATCTATTTGCTCAAAAGGCACTTGACCTTTTTTGTTTAAAATCACATCTCCCTCTTGATTAAATACTACTACTTGAGGAACACCACCAGAATAGTAATAACTTGGTTGTGTAGGAGAATCTTTAGCATTGAGTGTGATTCTATCTACATCAACAGGTATAATTTCTGCTGCTTTACCGTAAAATGACTGTATACGAGAAATAACTACAGCATACTGTTTGCAATCGCGACTGTCATCCACGTAAAACGCCAGCATAGCGGGTTTGTGATTTGTCAAAGCTTCAGCTAAAGTCGCGTGTGCAGGAACCAGCGAGCCGTTGCCAGCATAAACCATAAAAATATTGCCTTCATAGCTATCGTCATCCATCGCCGCTAATGCCGGTTGAAAACTTGTAAATAAAATGCAGGTAATAAGTATTAATAAAGACAAACAACGCCGCCAACTATAAGAGAAAATATGTAAAAGATCCAATCTCAATTTATTCATAAAGCACCTTTTAATAACTTAGATATTGTCTTAAGTTTATGCTGAAATGAACTTTACAAGGTGGATATATAGAAAATTGGTAATTGGTAGTGGGTAATTGGTAATTGGGGATTGGGGATTGGGGATTGGGGATTGGGGATTGGGGATTGGGGATTGGGCATAGAAGATAGGAAGACAAATGGAGTAAGTGAGAAATCCAATTACCAACTACCCTGAGCCGCACGCTTCGCGTGAACGGGTTCAACACTTGCTACAACGGTGCGTGTTCCTCCCTACGGGTTCGTTAGTTGCTTTAAGTCGGGGAACCCGCTCAACGCACTAACTCACCGCAACGCAGTGTTTCACCAAATACCAATGCCCCATGCCCGATGCCCCATCCCCTATGCCCCATCCCCTATGCCCAATTCCCATATAAAAGAATTTGTCACCATAACACTGGCTTTTTCTCCGGGGATTCGCTAAACTCACGCTAATTAAATTTAAAACTTATATCTTTCTAGGGTACGTTTGTGGGAATTCAATTTATAGATAAATTACGGCTCGGTTTGGCTGTATCTACTGCAAAAAGCGTAACTTTTGGTGTACGTACTTTGCGTTTGGGTGCTGCTTCTGTATTACCTGGTTCGATTGCGCGACGTATTTATCCTGCGCTTTTGCAATCTTTGAGTCAGCAAGTTAAAAAAGGTATTATTTTAATTGCCGGTACCAATGGTAAAACTACCACATCTTTACTTTTACGCACGATGTTGGAGGAACAAGGTTATCGTGTAGCTCTTAATTCTACTGGTGCCAATCTAGAAAATGGGTTGGTAACGGCTTTGATGGAAAGTGCCAATTTGGTTGGTAATTTAGATGTAGATTACGCCATTTTAGAAGTTGATGAAAATATTGTTGCCAAGGTATTAGAGCCGATTCAACCAACAATTATTCTTTGTTTAAATTTATTTCGCGATCAACTCGATCGATATGGTGAAGTAGATTCTATTAGCAAACGATGGACAAAAGCAATTTCTACTCTCGCACCAAATACAGTAGTAATTCCTAATGCTGACGATCCGACTTTATCTTATTTAGGTCAGCAGCTATCTCAGAAAGTCGTATTTTTTGGTTTAACTGAGCCAGAAAAGTATTTAGAAGCAATTCCCCACGCAGTAGATTCGATTTATTGTCCTGATTGTGGGCATTCTTTGGATTACACAGGAGTTTATCTATCGCATTTAGGAGATTACACTTGTCCGAGCTGCGGCTTTAAAAAAAGCGAACCTGCTCTTAAAAGTCGCGAATGGGAACAAGTTCTAGTAGGACTTTATAACAAATACAATACCTTAGCCGCAGCCACAGCCGCCAAAGAATTAGGAATCGATGAAACCGCCGTCCGTAAAGCAATTCCGAAATTTAAACCAGCTTTTGGGCGTGCCGAAGAATTAAATATTAATGGCAAAAAAGTACGTATTCTGCTATCGAAAAACCCCGTCGGTACTAATGAAACAATTCGCGTAGTTACCGAAAGCAACAACAAAACAACCTTGCTAGTTTTGAACGATCGAGTACAGGATGGCGAAGATGTATCCTGGATTTGGGACGTTGACACCGAAAAATTAGTACAGCGCGGAGGTACCCTAATTGTAAGCGGCGATCGCGTTTATGATATGGCTTTACGTTTGCGCTACAGCGAAAAGTCCACCGATAGCAATTTCAACTTAATTGTCGAAGAAGATTTACAACAAGCAATTACAACCGCCCTAAAAAACACCCCCGAAAACGAAACCTTGCATATCTTACCCACATACACAGCTATGTTAGACGTGCGAGAAGCATTAACTGGTAAGAAAATTCGATAATGAAAATTGGGAATGGGGCATGGGGCATAGGGCATTGGTAATTGGTAGTTGGTAGTTGGGAATTGGTAATTGAAAACTCCTAACTCCTACCACTGATTAAATGGATTTCACTGATTACACCGATAATTATTGATTAATTCCTAACTCCTAACTCCTAACTCCTAACTCTTTCCCCTTGTCCCCTTTTCTCCCCATCCCCCCTACTCCCTACTCCCTACTCCCTACTCCCTTATTATGAATAACCAAAAATTTGAATTAACTATAGGCTGGCTTTACCCAACGTTGATGAGTACTTATGGAGACAGAGGTAATGTTATTGTTATCGAGCGTCGTACTCAATGGCGTGGATATGACGTAACCGTTGTACCTCTGGATCAAAATTCTACCCCTGAAGATATTAAATCTGTAGACATCATCGTTGGTGGTGGGGCACAAGATAGACAGCAGGAAATCGTGATGCGCGATTTGCAAGGTGCAAAGGCTGACGCAATGCGCGAAAAGCTTGATAATGGTACTCCTGGCGTATTCACTTGCGGTTCCCCACAACTTTTAGGACATTATTACGAACCCGGTTTGGGACAAAGAATTGAAGGCTTAGGAATTTTGGATTTAGTCTCCGTGCATCCCGGTGAAAACACCCGCCGCTGCATTGGTAATTTAGTAATAGAAGTTACCGCCTCTAAATTAGCGAAAGATTTAAAAGAAATGTTAGGTGGAGCTACACCTTATTTAGTCGGCTTTGAAAATCATGGCGGACGTACTAAATTAGGAGAAACCGAAGCTTTAGGTAAAGTAGTTTACGGCTTGGGAAATAACGGTGAAGATGAAACCGAAGGAGCGTTTCACCAGAATGCAATCGCAACTTATTCCCACGGACCATTATTACCAAAAAATCCGGTTGTTGCCGACTGGTTAATTCAAACTGCATTACGAAATAAATATCAAGAAGCTGTTTCTTTGACACCCTTGGATGATACTTTAGCCATGCAAGGGCGCGAAGCAATGTTGAAGCGGTTAAATGTAGATGTAGAGAAAGGTGAAGTAGCTCCCGTTTAAACCTACTCTCGTTCTGTCGCACTCTCGGCACTCTCGTTACAAGGTTCTACCTTGTAATGCATAATAGGAAGGCTCTGCCTTCCGTAACGCACTAAAAACGCACTTTTATTAGACGAATTAATTAACTTCAAAGCGAGAAAAAAGCGAGAAAAATCCCCCGAAACATCAACATCTATCCTACGTCTGCTAAAACAGAATAGTCCTCACA
>JBCCLY010000387.1:0-4717 GCA_039026655.1 Cyanobacteria bacterium P01_C01_bin.38
CCCCCTCTCCCCTCTCTACCCCCTCTCTTCTCTATCTTATTGCTAAAGACATTTTCCGATTTGGCGGTGGAAAAGCCTTATCGAGTTCGGTTAAATCCTCTTTAGTAAGTTGAATATCCAAAGCTGCACTATTTTCTTTAACGTGTTCCGGATTGCTGGCTTTAGGAATTGCGATTATCCCTTGCTGTTGAAGTAGCCATGCTAAACCAATTTGAGCAGGAGTTGCCTTGTGTCGTGAAGCTACAGCTTTCAAAACAGAATTTTTTAAAATAGCTTTTTGTTCGATTGGTGAATACGCCATTATAGGTATATTTTGCTGGCGACTCCAAGGAAGCAAATCCCACTCAATACCGCGACGAGCCAAATTATATAAGACTTGATTTGTGACGATTTGCTTACCACCAGATAAATTAATTGCTTTTTTCATGTCTGAAGCATCAAAATTACTTACACCGTAATCTCGAATCTTTCCCAATTGCTTAAGTAATTCAAAGGCTTCCAAGGTTTCAGAAAGCGGTATCGAACTTCGCCAGTGTAGTAGATAAAGATCGATACAGTCGGTTTTGAGTCGTTTTAAACTTCTTTCGCAAGCTGCAACAGCTCCCTTACGACTGGCATTGTGAGGATACACCTTACTTACAAGAAAAACTTCTTCGCGACGATTGGCGTTAAGCGAAGCTCACCGAAGGTATCGCCTTTCCGACAACTTTTTCCGCACCACCTTCACCATACATTTCTGCCGTGTCGATAAGCGTCATTCCCATATCTAAACCGAGACGCAAAGCCGTAATTTCAGCATCTTTTTGACTGCTATCTTCACCCATTCGCCAAGTTCCCTGTCCTAAAACGGGAATTTTTATTCCCGATGGTAGATGTAATGTTTTCATTTGTAGTTTTTTTGTCAAAGTGTTTTAGTTAATAAATATTCCCTATTCCCCATTCCCCATTCCCTATTCCCTAAAATTAATTTCATCCCAAAAACAATTTATAAGCTGGATTCTTATTTTCATCCCAAAACTGATAACCTAAAGTATCTAAAAATGCCTGCCATTCTTGCATTTCTTCTGGTGGTACCTGCATTCCTACAACTATTCTGCCGTAATCCGAACCATTATTGCGGTAGTGAAATAAACTAATATTCCAATTAGGACTCATAGATCCTACAAACTGCATTAATGCACCCGGACGTTCGGGAAATTCAAAACGGTATAATAACTCATTGTGAGCTAAAGGCGATCGCCCTCCTACCATATGACGCAAATGCATTTTGGTTAATTCGTCATCGGTTAAGTCTATAATTGGAAAACCGCAATTAGTAATAGTTTCAGCTATCTTTACCCCATCTGCACGGTTTTCAATTTGTACGCCAACGAAAATTTGTGCTTCCTTCTCAGAAGCAATGCGATAATTAAATTCTGTTAGATTGCGCTTGCCAATACATTCACAAAACTTATGCAGACTTCCCGGCTTCTCCGGAATTGTTACGGCAAAAATAGCTTCGCGACGCTCTCCAAACTCCGCACGCTCGGCAACAAACCGCAAACGGTCAAAATTCATGTTAGCACCGCAGGCTATAGCAACTAAAGTTTCACCTTCGATTCCTTCTCGTTCCACATAAGCTTTAGCTCCAGCAATCGCCAATCCCCCCGCAGGTTCCACAATAGAACGCGTATCCTGAAACACATCTTTTATTGCCGCACAAGTATCGTCGGTAGTCACCCGAATAATATCATCAACATAGTGCTGACATACCTTAAAAGTCTCCTCGCCAACTTGTCGTACCGCAACACCATCGGCAAATAAACCTACTTGAGACAACCGCACTCGTTGACCAAGCTGCAAAGATTGATACATAGCATCAGCATCAATTGGTTCAACTCCAATTATTTTGATTTCCGGACGTAACCGCTTGACATAAGCTGCAATTCCTGAAATCAAACCACCTCCACCAATAGCCACAAAAATAGCATGAATTGGCTTTTGATATTGCCGTAAAATTTCCATGCCAATCGTACCTTGTCCCGCAATCACATGGGGGTCATCAAAAGGATGAATAAACGTTAAATTCTTCTTTGTTCCCAATTCACGAGCATATCCGCAAGCATCATCGTAATTATCGCCATGCAAAATCACCTCACCACCCCGCGCTTTTACAGCATCAACCTTTACTTGGGGAGTAGTTTTCGGCATTACGATAATTGCGCGAGTACCTAATTTAGAAGCAGCCAAAGCCACACCTTGAGCATGGTTTCCCGCAGAAGCTGCGATTACACCTTGTTGAAGCATTTCCGGTGTGAGGTTTGCCATTTTGTTGTAAGCACCTCTAAGTTTAAAAGAGAACACCGATTGCATATCTTCGCGCTTAAGCAAAAGATTGTTATTTATACGTCCCGAAAGTAGTGGAGCTATTTCTAAAGGCGTTTCTTGAGCAACTTCGTATACGCGAGCAGTCAGTATTTGTACGAGGTAGTCGCAGAGCATGGGGAACACTGTTAGATTGATGCTATATGAAGATTTATTTTACGGTAGTTTGGGGACGTTTTAGATTGAAGAACTGTTTAATTAAAGTATCAAACGCCGAATTTTTGTAGAGACTTAGCAATGTTGACTCTTGAGTAAACAACTATAAAACTCTTCTAGTAGTCCATTTCATTAGTTTTGATGGGTTTATTTTTCTCAAAAATTCTTTTCTCCCCCTGCTCCCCTGCTTCCCCTGCTTCCCCTGCTTGCCCCAACCCATCATATTTAATGAAAACGAGTACTAGACGCTTAGGGCACACAGGTAAGAGGTTTAAAGCGAATTACGCTAATACAGATTTTTCTGCTTATCAACCATTGATGCGTACTTACAATGGCCAAGGACTGATAACTCTCATCCAATTTATACCCACAAGTAAACGATTTATTGTTGCTTTGGATACAACACAACTACTTAAATAATTAGTATTGCTTCAGTCAAAGGTATCTATTTTTACTTGATTATGAAGAAGTATTAACTGTACTTTAGCTGAAGCAACGTATGTTACCGAAAATAACTGGAAAATAATGCAAATACATTTTAACAATCGTTGAAAAGTTCTTGCATGCAAACCATTTTCACAATAGATATTTTTCAGTCTAACTAATTGGTAATCGACAAGTATTTATACTTTGAGAAAAAACCTTTGTCAGTGATAATCCTGAATACCTGAATTAAATTGGAAGTTAAAAATTTAAACAACTACTTATCCTTATGGTTAATTTCAATAGAAAAAAGGAAATCGTAAAATCATTTTCTAATGTCGAGAACGAAATAGATGCGACTGCTAATGTCGAGGAAAAAATAGTTACATCATTTCCCGATGTCGAAAACAAAATAGATGTTATTGCTGATGCCAAGAAAAAAATAGTTACATCATTTCCCGATCTCGAAAACGAAATAGATGTAACTGATGATGTCGAGAAAAAATCAGTCAGATGGAGACGCATACTATTAGGAACAATGTTTGTTTCATTGGGTGTAGCGGCGATATCTGTAGGTGTGGCATCAATAAAATATCGCTTAACGCATTTAGTTGTAGATGGTGGGATAGTTAACGGTCAAACTGTCCGATTAACTGCTCCAAGGGATGGTAATCTAAAAGCGTTTTATGGCAGATCGGGTATAAAAGTAAAAGCTGGACAATTGTTAGCCCGTATTGAATCAGAAGTGGTCGATCGGGGAAAATATCAAAGAGAACGTCAACAAAACCAACTGGGATTGCAACTAATAGAGGCACAGGATAAACAAATCCGTCAGAAACTTGCACAGGAGAGATTAGCCGGAGAAGTCAAGTTTAATGAGGCTGAGTTAATAGCAGCAAAAGAGTCTTTGGATTTTCTCAAGAATCAGCTTCTTACATTGGAAAATCAATATCAGCAAGTGCAAGCAGTGGATGTGAATCTTGCAACTGAAGTAGTCAAGCGAAAACAAGCAGCTGTTGAGTTAGCCGAAGCGAAAGCTACAGCTGCTCGCTCAGATTTCCAACGATTTCAAAAGTTGCAGGGAAAAGGTGCTATATCTCAACAAAAATTAGAAGCGTCACGGTTAACTTTTCAAGCAGCAGAGGCACAAATAAAGGAAAATCTTGCAGCTTTCCGTTCTGCACAGACTGTATTGGATAGTGTAAAAAGAGGTGTTGCTGTAAACTCTCAACAAAAAGGCGGTACCAATTTTCTCCAAGAGCGCTCGAAGTTGCAACAAGCAATTCAAAAGCAACAGATGAATGTAAATACTCTTGAGGCTAAAGTGAATAGTGGTAGGCTGCAACTTAATCAAACCATTGCTTTATCAAAGAATCCTTTACCTATAGCCACAACAAAAACACCAGAGAAAAAACAGTCGAACTCCCAGCTTCACTTGCTTAAAGCACCCTTCAGTGGTGTTGTTTACACCACGCATAGCGAACAAGGCGAAAATGTAACTAATTCGCAACCAATCGTGACTTTACTAAACTGTAATAATCTATGGGTAGAAACATTAGTTCCCAGAGATATTGCTAGCCGTATTGACATAGAAAAGCCAGCTAAAGTTAAGCTACTTAATACAAAGGAAACCTTTTCCGGCGAAATTGATATTATCCAGCCCCTTAACAATACTCAAAATGTCACTCAGCAGACGAATGTTGAAGTTAAGGCTCTTTCTCCTATGATTCCATCGCACTTAGTAGGGAAATCTTTAATGCGGGTAAAAGTAACA
>JBCCLY010000388.1:0-4709 GCA_039026655.1 Cyanobacteria bacterium P01_C01_bin.38
AAGGCGATCGCTTTCCATTCTGGTTGTGATGATGATTCGGGATATCCTGCCATTACGGTAATAGCGGGGTAATATTCAACACTCCGCAATTTTTCGAGGAATTTATTATCTAAATTATCTAAAAAATTTTCTGGTAATGATTCTAATAGCATTACGGCTTGAGGTGCTGGTATGGCAACTATTACAGAGGAAGCTGTAAATTCTTGATTGGTTTCGCTAGTTAAATGCCATTGGTTTTGTGAATTAAGCCTAATTTTGCTAACACGCTCTCCCCGATGTATTTCTAATCCTTGTGCCAAAAATTTAGCTATCACATTCATTCCTGCTGGTGCTGTGTAAGGAAGAGGTAGTGGAGAATGGGCAACCAAAGACGATGAATTTTCTTGAGCGTGCAGAATATTCGTCCAAACTTCTACATCGCCTTTTTGATTTAACAAATTTACCAAGCGTAGTGAAAGTTCGTCTCTAGGTTTGATATAACAAGCTCCATGATCTGCCTTTGTATCGTGTAAACGGCGCGTGGCAACTCTTCCACCCACCCCACGAGATTTATCTATTACCATTACCGAATATCCGGCTTGAGTTAACTGTTGAGCGCAAACTAAACCAGCCATTCCGGCACCAATTACAGCAATGTCAGTCATTTTATTTTGGGAGTAGTTAGGAGTTAGGAGTTAGGAGTTAGGAGTTAGGAGTTAGGAGTTGGGAGTTAGGAGTTAGGAGTTTTCTCCCCCTCTTCCCCCTCTTCCCCCTCTTCCCCCTCTCCTTATCCCCTTCCTTTGTTAATTGTTGTATAAGTTATCAGTTTTAGGTAGTGGTACAAAGTATTACTGATGAGTGCCGAAGGCTAATAGTAGAATAAGGTACGGGACAAAATGTTCGTTTGGGAGAAAGGGAAATTGGATGAATTAAGGGCAGCGCTTGAGTTAGCTACTGAAGAGGAATTGCAGGATTTAACGGCAATTTTGTTTAGTCGTAAGTTTAATCCTTTGGATTATTTGCAAACACCTGAGCCAATTGAAGTGCAAAGTCAGAATCGTCAAGCTTGGTTGGATGCAATTGAAGAACGTTTTTGCTTTTTGGCTGCCGATGGAATTACTGTATTGCGGGGGCGCAGCCAGCAAATTACTTACCGCGAGGCTTTGATTGGAGTATGTAAATATTTAAAAATTTCTTATTCAGATGATTTGACAACCGTTGATTTAGAAGCTGAAGTCTTTTTACATCTTTTAGGAAAAGTTTGGAAGAAATTACCTGCGGGTGAAAAAAGAAAGTTAACGGAAAAGGTACAGCAACAATTAATACAATCCGAACTAAAAGAACCTTTGCCTTTAACTTTACAAAAAGATCCTTTGGGTTTAATTTTTAAAGGCGGTAGTGCAATAGCATTAACTTCGGTTATTCAACCAATGTTGCTCAGACAAATCACCCGTCAATTTGCAACTCATTTCGCTACTTATCAAGTTGCCAGACAAGCCGCAATTAAAGGCGGTACAGTTGCTGCAAAACAGTTTCAGGGTTATGCAACTTCCCAAATAGCTCGTCGGGGTATGGCAGTCAGTGCAGCCCGTTACGGTGCCGTCAGAAGCGTATTTGCATTTATTGGTCCCATGATGTGGGCTTGGTTTTTCGCCGACTTGGGATGGAGGGCGATCGCCACAAATTACGGAAGAATTATCCCCACTATTTTCGCTCTAGCTCAAATTCGTCTCACCCGAGAGGAATGTTGGGAAATGGCGTAATTTTGGGCATGGGGGATTGGGGATTGGGCATGGGAATAGTTAGGAGTTAGGAGTTAGGAGTTAGGAGTTAAGAGTTAGGAGTTAGGAGTTAGGAGTTAGGAGTTGGGAGTTAGGAGTTAGGAGTTAGGAATTATTAATTCTTTTTCCCATTACCAATCCCCTATGCCCTATGCCCCATGCCCTATGCCCATTTACAGCTAATAACTTATGAAGAAAATATGGTTGTATTTACGACATGAAGAACCTAAATTACGATTTTCTTGGTATTGTTTGCAATTAGGATTATTTATCTTTCCTTTTATTCCTTCGTTGGGTGCTGTGGGTTTATTCTTGAGTGGTTTAATTCCTTTTGCACAAGAATTCCGCAAGATTCCTAAATATCCTTTATATCGAGGATTTATTCTTTTAACTATATTTTTGGTAATTACCGTTGTTTTTGCTGCGGATAAATTAACGGCTTTTCTTGGTTTATTTAATTTACTACCTTTCTTTTTATTATTTATTGGTTGGAGTCGTTTAATTCAAACTACGACGCAATTACAACGAATATCCTGGATTTTAACGATAAATTCTCTACCAGTGGTAATTATTGGTATAGGAGAATTATTTCTCGGATGGAACACTTCAGAATTAGGTCATAGCATCTTCGGTTGGGCGCTGGTAGCTGGAGGAAATCCCCCCAACCGCATGGCTTCTACGTTTATTTACGCTAATATTTTAGCCGGTTATCTAGCAATAGTTTTTATTCTAAATTTGGGTTTATGGCTGCAAGAATGGCGAAGATTTAGGGCAAAGAGATGGCGAGACAACGAGACAACGAGACAACGAGACAACGTTGAAATTTCTACCCCCTCTACCCCCTCTACCCCCTCCCCTTATCTCTTCCCCTTCCTCACCGCTTCGGTAATAATCAACTTCACGGGGCTAATTCTAACTAACTCGCGTAATGCTTGGGTAATCGCTTTGGTGGCTTGTTTGGCTTATGCTTTTTACCAAGGTTGGCGGTTGATTGTAGCGGTTGTGATGGGAATTGCCGGTAGCGTACTTTTAGCTGCTTTTGCTCCTTCACCAATTGCCGAATTATTTCGTCAGGTTGTTCCGGCTTTTTTTTGGGCACGCTTCAACGACCAATTATACCCGGATAGACCAGTTGCTTTAATGCGTACAACTCAATGGAACTTCTCCTGGGACTTGACTATGCAGCGTCCTTTGACTGGTTGGGGTTTGCGTAATTTTTCGGATATTTATGAGACTAAAATGAACCTCTGGCTGGGACATCCGCATAATTTATTTTTGATGCTATCTGCTGAAACCGGAATTGTGACAACGCTGTTATTTTGCGGTTTATTAGCTTGGATATTTATTAAAGGAGTGCGATTGCTCCAAATTGCACCCAAACAAGATAAATTAATAATTTTCAGCTATTTACTAGTGTTTGTCGGCTGGATACTTTTCAATACAGTAGATGTAACGCTATTTGATTTTCGCTTAAATACACTTTCTTGGTTAATACTCGGTGCGATTTACGGAGTTGCGAGTGGGGAATTGGGCATGGGGCATAGGGGATAGGGCATTGAGAATAGTTAGGAGTTAGGAGTTATGAGTTATGAGTTAAAAGAATTATCTTCCCCCTCTACCCCCTCTTCCCCCTCTTCCCCCTCTTCCCCCTCTACCCCCTCTTCCCCATTCCCTATTACCCATTCCCTATTCCCCATTCCCTATTCCCCATTCCCTATTCCCCATTCCCTGTTGCCTGTTCCCTATTCCCCATTCCCCATTCCCTGTTCCCCATTCCCTAATTTTTATTAAAATCATCCGGAAGATTAAATTAATTTTCAATTAAACTATTAAAAATTTCTCATTTATCTAGATTATTTGTGACAGATAAAAAAGAGTCTACCTAAACAATTTTTAGATTAGTTTGTGGAAACAATTTTTGGTTTTATTAGTCATGTAAATGTTGCTTTTTTTGCGGAGAATCGATGGGAAATAAGAGAAGCATTTATATACGGGTATTTTCAGGGTTTGATGTAGCAAATTAACAATTTAAGCTAAAAGATTAGGAACCTAGTAGGGTTTTTTTTCGACTATAAATGTAAAAGCAACCTACACTATATTTGGTGAAAAATATGAAACGCTTTATTAAGTCTTGTCTGACAATTTCAGCATTCTCTTCTTTATTAATTGCCCCTATTGTTTTATCTGCTGGAGAGGCTTCCGCTCAGCCTAGAAGAAGCTGCGATTTTGCCTATGTTGGCGGTGGTATTGGCGCTCAGGTAACTAACGGCGGACAGAATAATGATGCTGCTAATGTTGGCGGCAATATCCAAGGTAGTTTACCCGTACAAGGTACCCCGGTAGACGTAAAAGCGAAGGTTTTATGGAACAACGACGCAACCTCTATCAACCCTGAAGTTGCAGTTGGTACATGTCTGGGTTCCAATACAAAAGCATATTTTGCCGGTGGTTATAACTTCGTAGAGCAAGATGGTAAATCAACTCCTTTAGGTAATAAAGATTCTCTTACCGCAAGTGTTGGTATTGAATCTGAAGTTAAGAAAGGAATTGTTGTTTACAGCAATGCAACTTTAGCAGTTGATGGTTACGAAAATACCAGCGCTATACCAGTTAATATTGGTACTGGTGTTGGTATCAAGTGGTAATAGTACCAATAACTTTTTAGCTGAAATCCCAACAAATTAAATCAGTAATTATCGCCGATTCAAACTGGTAATATTGCTGAAATAAAAATGTTTTTGACTTGTGGTTTTATTTTGTTGAGTATATTCTCAGAAACCACAGCATTTACATTATTTTGGATCGATCTAAATAGCTCGAAAAAAACCTAGTTTCTCAGCATATTTGTTGAGAAGCTGGGGTTTTTTTATTAGGGAGTAGGGAGTAGGGAGTAGGGAGTAGGGAATGGGGAATGGGGAATGGGGAATAGAAAGAGGGGGTAGAGGGGGG
>JBCCLY010000389.1:0-4691 GCA_039026655.1 Cyanobacteria bacterium P01_C01_bin.38
ATTTATCATAGGCACTTAGAAAAAATACGGATTACTACACATAACCTTTAAATAAAAAAGTCATTTTCTTCACAAATCTTTCTAAAATTTGCAGTATCTTCTTAAAAAAACAAATAAAGTACCCTGAAATAGTGTAGAAATGTATAGAATCTTTTAAAGATATAAAATATAGTCTTTTCAGATGCAAACATTTGTACCTCCTTCAATGCAACTCTCTTTAGTATCAAATAGCACTCACCCTTTAAAGATTGTCGCACTAGGGGATAGTTTAGTTTATGGATTTGGCGACCCGGATGGAGGTGGCTGGGTTGAAAGATTACGGCGAACTTGGATGTTACCTGAAAGCGCCGGACACGTTCTTTATAACTTAGGTGTACGTGGCGATCGCACTGGACAAGTAGCGAAAAGGCTAGAAGTAGAATTTCGTCATCGGGGAGAGTTGCGAAATCGCGTTCCTGACATAATTATATTATCGGTAGGAGTAAATGATTCTGCCCGAGTCGGTCGTTCTGACGGTAAGAATTATACCAATTTTGTCAATTTTGAAGAGCAGCTTACTTCTTTACTGCAACAAGCCCAGAAACTTTGTCCTGTTTTATTCGTAGGCATGGTACCAGTGAATGAAACGAAAATGCCTTTCCTCGATTGCTTGTACTACAATCACAACGACCAGTACCGTTATAAAGAAGCAACTCGACTCGCTTGTCGTAAACAAGGAATACCTTATTTAGATATTTTCGACAAATGGATGCAGCATCCCGAAGCCTGGAGGGTTAATCGCTTAAGCAGTGATGGTCTTCATCCTAATACGCTAGGTTATCAAACCTTATTACAAGAGGTTACAAACTGGGAAGCAATCGCTCGTTTTAATTCTGGCGGTTATTACCGGCTAACTTCATAGAAACTTTATAAATATTTTTCAAACTCCAGCACAACCGGAAAACGCCATAAACGTATTGAATCCTTCAATATGAATGGCGTTATTTTATATAGCAAAGTATTAATAGTAATCTATAGCACTCCTAAATCATTTGTGAGATTTTAGAAACCCGGTTTTTCCAAAAAACCGGGTTTCTGGCACCTAGCTTTCTCACGACTCATCTAGGATTGCTATATACCGTTAATATTGAATAGTTTGTTTTTCCTGCAAACGTCGGGAGACGTAAAATTTTACGTCTCTACATTTGTAATCTAAAATCCAAAATCCAAAATCGTTATGACTCCAACTTTATTCGGTCGCTGGCAAACTCGTTTATTATTACTTTTTACAGTAGGTTTATTTGTTAGCCTACCATTTGCGATTGGTTTGATTGGTTCACCACCAGGAAATGTATATTTCTGGATACTTTTTTATGTAGCGATTTTCGGTTTGGGCTGGGATATCGTATACGATCGAATACAAAAGTATCGTTGGGATAGAGATTGGCCAGCAGTTTATCAATTATTCGCCGGTATTTGGGAATTTATCTTTATAGTTTGTGGGGTTAAGTTTCTAGGATTTTTACCAATACCTATTCCAAAAGATCAATTACCTTTGTTCTGGGTTTTCTTCCACTATTTTATTGTTTGGCTAGCAGTTTTTATTGCTTCCCAAAGCATAATGCGGATTCTTTTCGTCCGTTGGCGCTTTTTCGGCGGACAAGTTATCAATTAACAATTATCAATTATCAATACTGTTAAATTTCCTCTATGTCAAGAGAATAACTTGCTTGTTAAAACTTCTGATTCAGTTTCTCTTGCCGTCCAAATAAATCCTTAAGCGATTCAATTCTTCGATCAACTGTAGGATTAGATATTTGATTTTGGTTATTGAGTTTCATTAACTCTATAACTTCTTTAATATTGGTATGCTTTTTAGCCACTTTTGCAAGAGCATCGCTGATTATATAACTTGCTCCCGTCCTTTTTCCTGCTGCTAAAGTAATTTTGTAAGGCAAAAAGTTGCGACGAGCATTGACAACTCCAAATCCAATAACAAAAATAAAAATTAAAACTCCGAATCCATTAAGAAGAAATTTTTCTGTTTTATCCCACTTGAAATTTTGAAAGTGTCCTTGAGGCTTATTACTAAAGGTCACGCTGGTATTTTGTCGAACAAGTAATAATTGATACTATTAACTGTATGTAAATACAAATTAGCAAATACTATTCCTTATTTTCAGCCCTAAATTTTACTTTCTCAGTACAAAAGTGTAGAAAGAAGTTTTTCCCAGTCAATAGCTGTAAATAACTTACCAGCAATAATTAAATCAACTTTACAATCTTGAACTTCAAGTGAATATTTCTTGTATTTTTAAGTTGTTATGGCGATAATCTTATATTACGAAAAAAAGATTGCTAAAAGCTGATAGCTAATTGATAATAACTTCATTAGCTTTTAGCTCAAAGCTATTAGCAATTATCAATTCATAAGCTGAACTAAGGCTTAACCTATAAAGGATAAAATCATGAATAAGCATTTTAAGAATAGGTACTTGTTACGTGAGTGCAAGCGATTGATTCGTGTCAGCTTGTTTAGCTTATATGCAGCACTAGCCTTCAATACTAATAGTAGTATTGCTGCACCCGCAGGAAAATTAGAAGATTGGCGATTTTATCCCCAGGGTTCGCAGTTAGAAATTTCTCTTTCAGGTTCATCTCGTCCGCAGTATTTTTACTTATCTAACCCTCCCCGCATTGTTGTAGATTTACCCGATACTAAATTAGGTTATGTACCTACTCAACAAAATTACAACGGAGCGATCGAGAGGATTCGTGTTTCTCAGTTAAACGATGATGTAACTCGCATCGTCATGGATTTAGCGCCGGGAACCTCTTTCGATAACGATTTAGTACAGCTACAGCCCGATTCTTGGCAAAATCCTACTCGCTGGTTATTTCGTCCTATAATTACAGCCAACAATAATTATTCACCGTCGCAATATCAATCTGTTGGAGGTGAGTTACCACCAGGCGCTACAGTTCAATTACCACCAGGTGCTTATTCTCCATCACAATCGCTCAACATTCCCTATACTCCGCAACCACCAGGTGCGGTACCCGTACAACCATCTGGTGTTTTGCCTCCCTTACAACCAGCACAACTTCCACCAGGTGTGTATAGCAATCCTTCACAACTTCCGCCAGGAATAAATACACCTTCACCTTCGTTACCAGCACCTTTACCATTAACACCGATTAGAAATGGAAATTTAGGACAGCCTACCGTAACCGTACCGCCCATCACAACAATCAATTCATCTCCACAACTTCCAAATTCGGTTCTTCCACCTGCAAAATTTCCTTCACCATCAGGAAATTTTAATTCTTCTCCGTCCTTTTTTCCTACACCAGTTAATCAACCAACAACTAATACAACAAATTCAGTAAATTCTTCTGGTTCCCGAGTAATTGAATTCGGACAACCTTTTCCTAATCCCAGTCGATAGAAATTAAGAATTAAATAGCTTTGGTTATTGGTTAATTAAAATACAAAGCACAATTAAGTACGTTGGCGTTGAAAATTGTAATTAAGATGAGGGAGTAGGGAGTAGGGAGTAGGGAGTAGGGGCATTAAGTAATATAGCTCCGGTGTATTTCTGCCGACTTACTTGTGTTGGATAGGACTTACGCAACCGGCGCATTTTTTTTGTAGGGTGCTGTGACACTTTGACTAATGTTGAACGTAGTAATAATGTTTTCAGTGTCACGCACCAGCCGAGTGTTATGACAATTGCGTAAGTCCTGTTGGATTGAAAAAGTTTTTTTGTAATAAATAGTAAACAAATAATTCTAGAGACGCGATAGGAAATCTATCGCGTCTCTAAGTCTCTAAAATTGTTTATTCGTTACAACATCACAATAAAGAAAAATTCTTTAGAATCTTTCCGTATCTCCCGGACGGTTTACAGCACCTTCTTCATTAACAAAGAAATTTTTCGCTGCATCATTTTGATAGATACATTTAATTTCAAGTTCTTTACTATCTAATCTACCTGTAAAGCCAAAAGTATTTAAACGATTCTTACAGTCTCTTACCTGCTCCGATGTGACTAAATTTCTTTGTCTGAGAATCTCCCAATTACTTTGACGTAAGACGCATCCAGGGCGCATACTTGGTTGAGCAACATAAACATTAAACGGGTTAAGAGTTACAAACAGTCTGGCATCCATCACCATTGCACTAGCACCATACTGTACGCAAACATCCGGATTTGGCGCTTTAGTATCAATAAATTCGCGAGAAGCCACATTAGAAGGTGACAAAGTAGCCGAAGAACTAAAAGCGATACCAATACCAATACCTAAAATAAATATGCCCCCCAGAATGGCAATAGTTGTGAAATTAAATACTGAGGAGACAGGATTAGAACCTCTTGAAGAGGTATTACCAGACCTATTATTATATCTACGTGTCATATCTACTTTTTTAACTTCACGCCTCGGACAAAAGGGAGTAGTGAAAAAATATCTCCCCCTTTAAGTATGACGATTATTTAATGAAATTGTCCGCTACTTTAGCAATAATGTTTCAACTAAATTACAAAATAATAGTAGGGAGTAGGGAGTAGGGAGTAGGGAGTAGGAGTTAGGAGTTAGGAGTTAGGAGTTAGGAGTTAGGAGTTAGGAGTTAGGAGTTAGGAGTTAGGAGTTAGGAGTTAGGAGTTAGGAGTTAGGAGTTAGGAGTTAGGAGTTAGGAGTTAGGAGTTAGG
>JBCCLY010000390.1:0-4674 GCA_039026655.1 Cyanobacteria bacterium P01_C01_bin.38
CCCATATCGCCTTCAATTTCTGCGCGAGGAACTAATGCTGCTACCGAGTCAACCACCACTATATCAACCGCAGCAGAACGCACTAATTGGTCTACGATTTCTAAGGCAGCTTCTCCAGTGTCTGGTTGGGAGATCAATAAGTTTTCAATATCAACACCCAAAGCCCCAGCATAGGTAGGATCGAGAGCGTGTTCTGCATCTACGTAAGCTGCAATTCCACCTTGTTTTTGTACTTCAGCAACCGCGTGCAGTGCTACGGTTGTTTTACCAGAACTTTCTGGACCATAAATTTCAACTACTCGTCCTTTAGGTAAACCGCCACCTAATGCTAAATCTAGGGTAAGTGCGCCGGTAGGAATTGTTTCGACACGCATCCGGGTGGCATCCCCAAGACGCATAATTGTACCTTTACCAAAAGTTTTTTCTATCTGGTTAAGCACCATGTTAAGTGCTTTTTGCTTGCCTGCATTCTCTTTGCTATCTGTGTTAACCGCCATTTGAGCCTCTAAAATATATTAATGTGGGGTATTGGTTGGATAATCTTAATAGAACAGATATACTATCATGCCATTTTAGCACTGCCAAACTCTATATAGTTTAGCTGGGTATTTAAAGAATATTAAAATTATTGAAATCAATCACAAGTTAAGGTTTTGGACAAATGTTTATTAGTCTAAATCGGGTATAAGATAATAACGATTGCTGAAGAAATTATTTTACATACATTTACATATATTTACATAAATATGGTTTCAGCCTATTTGTTGATTTCTATCGAATTTCCATTACCGATCAATTCCAATAGTGATTTGATGGAGGCAGAAGCAAATATCAAACCGGCTAAAATAAATCTTTAGAATCGGTTGAACTTCTTTTGGTAAAACTTGACCGATTTATTTATTGCTTGCGCGTGTATTATATTACTCGCCCGAAGGTTTTATTACAATTGAGAAGGTTGAATTAAATTGTTAATTTAAATTGTATTCTGAATTGTCCAAAGCTGTGAAAATATTAATTTCTAATTTAGCATCACAGAGCAGCTTGATGATATTTTATTCTACCGCTTCTGCGGATTGGTTGCCATGACACTCAGCAGACGATGACGGCGATCGTAATATTCTAATACAGCAACTGTCCGGTCATAAAATAGTTCAACGCGGCGCTGAACTATTGATGGTAGTTCGTCGAGTTGCGATACACCCAAAGGTAAAGGCTTTGCCTATTGCGCTCTCGAAGCTCGACTTACCACGACGGCATAGCAAAGCTTTTAAAATTTTCGGCGTTGCTGAATCCCGGTATGAATTTGAATGTAGAGACGCGTTAGCGCAGCGTGCCCGCAAGGGCATAATATCGCGTCTCTACAAGCGTTTCGGTTTTCAAGTCAACCTGTTATGACCTCTCGGTCACGCTGAGCCGCACGCTCCGCGTGAACGCTAACATACATCAAATCAGCAACGCCAAATTTTCTCTATGGGATTTATTGGTACATTCAAGTGTCTGCTGAGATTTTGCGCTTGAGTACTTTCACCCGAACCATATCCTTCCAAAATAACAAATCTTATTTTTACTACCTATTGCCTTTGTGACAATATAAATATAAATTTTAATAGCTATTGACTTAAACGCAAACGTAGTGATTGACTAATAATGCAGCTAATCTCTTATTGCTACATCTTTCTGTTGCTGAACTTATTTTCCAAGTTTTGCAAGTAATCCTGAAATAAATTGCATCAGCTAAAATACTGATTTCCCGTGTTTTTTCCACATTAATTTATGGTTGCTCAGCTAAAAACTCCAAGTGTAAATTCGACCGTTAATTTATCACATACAGTTAAAGGACTAGTACAGGTTTTTACTAGTTCTCACCGTAGCTTTTTTACTAGTGTAATGGCACAAGCACTGAGAATAGCCGGTCAAGGTACGCCGGTTTTGATAGTGCAATTTCTTAAGGGGGGTATTCGACAAGGGCAAAACAACCCTGTGGTGCTAGGACAAAATTTGAATTGGATTCGTTGTGACTTACCGCGTTGCATCGACACACCACAATTAGATGATACTGAAACCGAAGCATTACATTCATTGTGGCAGCATACACTGAGTGTAGTGAATGAAGGTAAGTATTCTCTGGTTGTATTAGATGAATTAAGCTTGGCAATGAACTTCGGTTTAATTCCTGAAACAGAAGTTTTGGAATTTTTAACTAAGCGTCCCCAAAACGTTGACATTATTCTTACAGGGGCGGAGATGTCTAAATCTATTTTGGATATGGCAGACGAAATTACTGAAATACGTCGTCCGAATCGGTTGTAGGAGTTAGGAGTTAAGAATTAGGAGTTAGGAGTTAAGAGTTACTATATTTTAACCTTTAACTTTTAATTTTTAACCTTTGAAATTTAACCCGTATTAGTTTGTGATTAAAAACGATATTTGGATTTCTAAAATGGCTCAAGAGGGTATGATTACTCCTTTTGAAGCTAGTTTAATTAGAGAAGTTAAATGCTCCGAAGGCAGCTTAGCACGTCGCGTTATTAGTTATGGTTTATCTTCTTATGGCTACGATATACGTCTTTCTTCCACAGAGTTTCGTATTTTTCGACATATTCCCGGAACCGTAGTAGATCCTAAAAATTTTAAGGAGCAAAATTTAGAATCAACAGCATTACATACTTCTGACTCTGGTGATTATTTTATCCTACCCGCTCATTCTTATGGTTTGGGTGTTGCTTTAGAAAGACTGGAAGTTCCAGATAATATTTCAGTAATTTGTATCGGTAAATCTACATATGCTCGCTGTGGAATAATTGCTAATCTTACACCAGCAGAAGCAGCATGGCGTGGTCATTTAACTTTGGAATTTTCTAATTCTTCAAGTGCAGACTGTCGTATCTACGCTAATGAAGGTGTAGTGCAGCTATTATTCTTGGAAGGGGAACCTTGCGCTATTAGTTATGAAGCTAGGCAAGGTAAATATCAAGATCAACCCGAGAGAGTGACAATAGCAAGAATATAAGTCAGTTATCAATGAACAATTATCAGTTATGAATGTATTTTCAGACGTGCAGGAATACCAATTTCACAAGATAATCAATAATCTACAATTAATTTTTATTGAAGATGCATAACTTCTAGATGAAAATTGACAATTGTTCATTGATAACTGATAATTGATAACTAAATTATGGTGCCAATCTCGCTTTACCCAAACGATGAGATTTGTACCATTGTGCTATTGCTGGAACCCAATTTTCAAAGTGAATTAGCATTAGTTCGCATAACTTTTGAATCTCTAATTGAGCATCTTTTTTGTTTCTCATATCTAAGAAATGCATTAAAGAGCGCAAATTCAAACTAACTATAAAATGCTGACGATAATCGAAAGGCATTTTTCCTCTTATATGTTCTTCAGAAATGCCGTTGTCAAAATCGATTTTGTAGCGTTTAACCGCTTCCATGCACCAGTCTAAATCGGCTTGTCTTTGTTCTGGTGAATAGTAATATTTTTTGCCTTGACGATTAGTGTAATAGTCTACTGGGCGTAGATAAAAAACATCTTCTATATCCTTTTCTCCTTCTGCTACTTTAATAAATTGTTCTGAAGTGTATCTAAAAGATTGAACGTCGAAGGATACGCTGATACGATGAGTACGTGCTTGTTGCATGACGCTATGAGGAAAGTAGCCGCAGTTAAATACGATTTGAGGATGTTCTAAAGGACCGTAATGTCCTCTTCCACCTGCTAAAAGTCGTTTTACTATAATTTCACCACATTGCGATTCTGAAGGAAATTTATCGCGTTCATCATACACGAATCTATCGGCGTAGTCTTGATGCATTGCAGCATAAATCACTTGCTGAGGATTTGGTGTTTTTGTAATAACTTCTACTCGGAATCGATTCATGTATTATTTGGGCATGGGTCATAGGAAACAGGGCGTTGGAATGAAAGATAGAATATTTACTTTTTTATCTTTTATTCTTCATGTTTTAAAATAACTCAAAAGCATTGTTTTTTGAACCAAGGTGTAACAGAAGTTATGGTTTTAACTGCTTCGACAATGTTGTCTTTGGGAACAAAGGCTCCGGATTTTCAACTACCTGACGTAGTATCGGGAGAAACTATTTCTCTTTCTACGTTTGCGGGCAAAAAGGCTTTGTTGGTAATGTTTATTTGTCGTCACTGTCCGTTTGTAAAGCACGTACAGGAAGAATTAGCGAAGTTAGGAAAGGATTATTCACAAAGTGGCTTGGGGATTGTTGCTATTAGTGCAAACGATGTTAAAAATTATCCCGATGATGCGCCAGATTTATTGAAATCGATGGCGAAGGAATTAGATTTTAAGTTTCCTTTGTGTTATGACGAAACTCAGCAGACAGCTAAATTTTATACTGCGGCTTGTACTCCGGATTTTTTCTTGTTTGATAATGAATACAAGCTTGTTTATCGCGGACAATTAGATGATAGTCGTCCAAGTAATGGTAAACCCGTAACAGGTAAAGATTTGCGTAATGCGATAGATACTGTGCTGGCTGATAAGTCTTTAACTGAGGAACAAAAGCCGAGTATTGGTTGCAATATTAAATGGAAACCGGGTTCGGAACCGGATTATTTTGGGTAGGAGTTAGGAGTTAGGAGTTAGGAGTTAGGAGTTAGGAGTTAGGAGTTAGGAGTTAGGA
>JBCCLY010000391.1:0-4664 GCA_039026655.1 Cyanobacteria bacterium P01_C01_bin.38
AGCAGCACCTCTGAGAGAGCGCTCTACCAATTCATCCATGTTGCCTTTAAAACCATTAATTCTGGCTCCAAAAGCAATATTTTCATAAATTGACTTAGGAAATGGATTTGGTTTTTGGAATACCATCCCAATTCTACGACGCACTTCTACAGGGTCGATTTTGGGGGCATATAAATTTTCCCCATTATATAAAACCTTTCCTTCTGCTCTAAATACGTCAATTAAATCGTTAAGACGGTTAAAGCATCTGAGTAAAGTACTTTTACCACATCCAGAAGGACCAATAAAAGCCGTCACCTGGTTTTTGGGGATATCCATATAGATATCTTTTAGTGCTAAAAATTTACCGTAGTAAACGTTTAGTGCTTCAGTTCGTAATACAGTTTGGGTGTCTTGTACGGTGAAAGTATCTGTAGTCATAAGTTTGAGTTAATTATTGCGCTTTAGCTTCAAAGCTGTTAGGTAACTTTCATCGATATCTTTTCTAATGCCTGCTAATTGATGTAGAAAGATTGTTATGTGGGGAAAATTATACTGGCTTCAATTTTACCCAAATCTAACTTTCTTCAATTAATTAGGATTTGCTGCGAGTTACAAAACGAGCAATTATACTAGAAATCAAAACTAACAATACTAGTACCAATGATGCAGCCCAAGCAACAGATTGCTGGTTTTGGTCGAAAGAAGTTGCAAACCTATAAACTAAAACAGCTAGAGAAGGAGTTGGTTGAGTTAAACTTCTAATCCAAAAGAAAGAGAATCCTGCGGTAAAAATCACAGGTGCGGTTTCTCCAGCAGCACGAGCAATAGATAAGGTTATACCAGTAATGATTGATGGTAAAGCCGCAGGTAAAACTACCAATAAAACTGTTTGATAGTTAGTTGCTCCTATTCCCACAGCAGCTTGTCGTAGATCGTTAGAAACTAACTGTAAAGATTCATCGGTAGTTCTAACAATAATTGGAAGCATCAAAATTGCCAGAGCCACACCACCTGCATATGCAGAAACTCCTCCAAGCGGCAAAACTAGAAGACCGTATGTTACAACCCCAGCAATAATCGAAGGAACACCGCTTAAAACGTTGGTTGCGAAGCGAATCCAACGAGCAGTTTTTCCCTTACTAAACTCTGTGAGATAAACTGCTGCTGCAACTCCTATCGGTACGCTAATAATGGTTCCTATTCCTACCATTATCATAGTACCGATAATGGCATTACCAAAACCGCCACCTTTATCCAAAGGTGCTGGAGGTAATTTGTAAAACAAATCTAAACTCAAGGTACTAAAACCCTTGATCAGCAAGTAAGAAAGTACTAGCCCCAAAGGAAGTAAAGCTAAAGCACCGCAAACAAATATGACACCATTCATTACATTATTGAATAGCGTCCTCTTAGAACTTGAAGAACGATTCAAACTACCGCGTGCAAATCCTCCTTGCGGCCGTTCGGAAAAACTAGTCATGATTTAACACACCAATAAATTACAGTCGCTTAACTCGCAATACTATTAACTCTGCCAAAATATTGACAATCAAAGTCAATATAAACAGCACGAATGCAGCGTACATCAAAGCACTGATTTGCAAACCACCAGCTTCTGCGAACTGGTTTGCTAACAAAGAAGCAATTGTATTACTAGGTGCAAATAAGGAAGGACTAATTCTGTTGGAGTTACCAATTAACATGGTAACTGCCATTGTTTCTCCCATTGCACGACCAAGTGCTAGCATTACAGCGCTAACAATACCGGAAAATGCAGCCGGAATAATCACTTTCAATAAAGTTTCCCAACGGGTGCATCCTAAACCATAAGCTGCTTCGCGCAAGTTTTTAGGTACAGAAGCCAGCGCATCGCGAGAAATAGCTGTAATAATTGGCAAAGTCATAATTGCCAAAATAATTCCGGCAGGTAACAAACCCGGACCGCCAATTGCTCCTGATTCGGGACGACTAAAAAGGGGTATCCGACCGAAGTATTCATTGAGCCACCCACCGACACCTCCCAAGAAAGGAATTAAAACGAAAATTCCCCACAAACCATATACAACACTGGGAATAGCTGCTAGTAGTTCTACTAAAAAAACTAATACAGTTCTTACTTGCAAAGGCAATATATTTTCGCTTAACAAAACTGCTGTGCCAATACCAATCGGTACGGCTATCAACAAACCGATAAAGGAACTGGCTAAAGTACCATAAATTTGCGGTAGTACTCCATAGTCAGTTCTAGGAGGGTTCCAATCAGTTGTAGCTAAAAAGCCTAAACCGAATCTTTGTAATGCTGGAATTCCCTGAACCCCAACCTGAAAACCAATCCACAATAAAACCGCAGCAATAGCAAAAGCGAAAATTCGCGTTATCCAAATAAAGCTGCGATCGATCGTTCTATCTGCTTGAGAGCGATTCTTACCTGTTTGTCTACTCTGGGCCGACGTACTCATAAACTTTACCCATGTAAATAGAGAAAATGTGGGAGCGAACCACATTATTCCTTAACTAATCAAAATTAAATGCCGATGATACGTGGTTGAAATATTAATTTCAACGATTGACTAATTAGCAGCAACATTGATGTTGTACTCGGGGCTGATTGTGTCAGCAGCAGCAGCAACTCTCTCGACTATATTTTGGGGTAAAGGAACGTAACCGAGTTCGGGAGCATTTTTCTGACCTTCAGTCAAACCATACTCAATCATTGCTTCCATAGCTTTGGCTTCAGCTGGATTATCATACTTCTTGTAAGCCAAAATCCAGGTGTAGGTCACGATAGGATAAACTTCATCTCCGTCTGGATCTTCAATAAAAGCACGAAGATTTTCTGGTAGTTCGATTGCTCCTAAAGCTTTAGATGCAGCTTCGTCACTTGGTTCAACAAATTGACCTGATTTATTTTCCAAAGTCGCCATATTCAGACCTTGGTTTTTAGCGTAACCGTACTCTACATAACCAATAGAACCAGCAGTCTGCTGAACTTGAGCGGTAATACCTTCGTTACCTTTAGCACCAACTCCAGTAGGCCACTGTACAGTCTTACCTTCGCCAGGACCGCTCTTCCAGTCTGAGCTAACAGCGCTCAAGTGCTTGGTTAATACAGCAGTGGTACCGCTACCATCAGAACGATGTACGACTGTAATATTTTGGTCGGGAAGATTGACACCTTCATTAGCCGCAGCAATTCTGGGGTCATTCCACTTAGTAATCTTACCTAGTAAAATATCAGTGTAAACCGCACGTGGTAACTTCAATCCTTCAACTCCAGGTAAGTTATAAGCGAATACAACGCTACCACCAGTCATAGGTAGTAATAATACGCCTCTATCTACCTTCGCGATTTCTTCGTCCTTCATTGCTACGTCGCTAGCACCGAAGTTAACTGTACCTTCAGTAAATCGTCTAACACCAGCACCACTACCAACTGAGTCATAGTTAACTCGGAGATTAGGATACTTAGCGCTAACATCTTTAAACCAACGTTCGTAAAGTAATCTGGGGAAAGATGCACCAGCACCATTCAAGGTAACATCTCCACCTAAATCTAATGGGGCGCTAGCAGCAACATCGGTTGCACCAGGAGTATCACCACCAGCATTATCGGTTCCTTCGCCGCCACAAGCTGCCAAAGTAGCAGTAAGTGCTAATACTGAGAATATCGAAGCTATTCGAGACTTATTAGCTACAAATTTAGTAGAAAACATGGATATGCGAGTCAGGTAATTTTGCGGATTCGCTTATAATATATAGCTAATCTGTAAAGAATAGGTTAACAAAATTCGGTTTTAATGTTTCTGTGTACTCATTTAGACAGAAATTTATATTTATTATTGATATATAAATCTTGAAATTATTTAGTTATCAAAAAGAAACAAATAATACACCAGTACTCTTGTATTCAGTGTGGAGTTGTAGTATTTAATGCCTCCAAACTTTAAAGTAGGAACTGGCTAATAATAGTTATGCCTACTGGGATTTAGCTAGTTTTAATGCTGATGAGAGGGGAGCATCCCGAATGTGTAAATTTATTTTTTCGTAGTGCGTTAGCGAAGCGTGTCCGGAGGACATGCATCTTGCTCGCTATTGCTCGCGCTTCGTGCAAGATGCTCGCACTACAAATCTTATTTTTGCAAAATTGGGATGTTCCCGATGAGAGCTTGTAAACGTGGAATACCTAATTTAATTCAAATAGCATACTGATTTTAAGTAGATCGGACGAGACTAAGTTAAGATATCTTATCGAATGCAAAATTGAACGTAAAGGCAATATTGTAATGGTTATAAAGAAAGTTATAAAAAGTTTTGCTTGACGTAAAGTTCAACATCATAGCAATTGCGTTCTCCCGGATCGAGCTTGGTGTTAATTATTTTGACTTAAATTTTGGACAGTTGTAGTTAGACGCATTAAACTAGGATGCGACATAAATAACAGAGCTTTGGTATATAAGAATTGATGTATATTTGTCAACCAATAAACAAATAATAAAACATTATTTTTCGCTTTTTGTATGAGTATCTTGTAAATGCTAGCCGCATCCAACCAATTATTATGGTCAATGATTGGCTTACTACTAACTATGGGTGGTACCTTCTTAGAAGCCTATATTGCCGCCCTACCTTGGAGTTGGAGTAACCAAGGAATTCATGCTTTTTCTTTAGGTGTCACCTATCAA
>JBCCLY010000392.1:0-4664 GCA_039026655.1 Cyanobacteria bacterium P01_C01_bin.38
ACTACCCATTACCCACTACCCATTACCTAATTCACCGTTCCTGTCAACGGAGAGGAAGCACTGGCATAATCTTTTAACGGCATTCTTCCGGCTAGGTATGCTAATCTTCCGGCAACTGCTGCCATGCTCATGGCGCGTGCCATTGCGGGTGGGTTTTTTGCTAGGGCGATCGCGCTGTTAATTAATAATGCGTCTGCGCCCATTTCCATTGCTTGGGCTGCTTCGGATGGGGCACCGATACCGGCATCTACTACTACTGGAATGTTGGCGTTTTCGATAATAATTTTGATGTTGGCGGTGGTTTGCAATCCTTGTCCGGAACCTATTGGTGCTGCTAGGGGCATTACTGTTGCACAACCTGCTTCTTCTAAGCGTTTAGCTAGCATCGGGTCGGCGTTGATGTAGGGGAGTACGGCGAAGCCTTCTTTTACCAGTTGTTCGGCGGCTTGCAGGGTGCCGATGGGATCTGGAAGTAAATATTTTGCGTCGGGAATTACTTCTAATTTGACAAAGTTGTTATCTTCTTGTCCGAGAATTTTCGCCATTTCTCTTCCCAAACGAGCGACGCGAATTGCTTCTTCTGCGGTTTTACATCCGGCTGTATTAGGTAACATCCAAATTTTATTCCAGTCTAAGGCTTCTGCTAAACCTTCATGTCCGGGAGCATTAGTCTGAACTCTGCGTACTGCAACTGTAACTATTTGGCATTGACTGGCAGCTACGCTTTGCTGCATTTCGGTAATATTTCGATATTTACCCGTACCCGTCATCAAGCGCGATGTGAATTCTTTACCAGCAATAGTTAGGGTTTTGTCTTGAATTGAATCTTCAATCGGTAATGCATTTATACCGTTAGAGAAATTTACCGAAGAAGTCAGCATGGGGGTAGATGTAGATGATGAATTATGGAAGCGTGAATAATGGAAGTTAGCTAATAAAGAATCGGATTTTTCGGAATTTTCTTCTAAAACTATATCGGCAATTAATTTCGCTGTTATTGGTGTTAGCAGAATACCATTACGATGATGACCAGTGGCAAGTATTAAGTTTTTACACGAGCTGTTACCAAGAATGGGTAATTCATCGGGAGTAGCTGGACGAAATCCACACCAAAATTCTTCGATGGGATAATTTTGCAGTTGGGGATATAGTCGGATAGCTGCTTGCAATAAATTTTGAATGCTTGCAGGTGTATTTCCAGGAGTAAAACCTACATCTTCGTTGGTAGCTCCAATTATAATTCTGCCGTCGCGTCTGGGTACGATATAAATCTTATCTCCATACAAAACTCTATTCAAAGGTAAATCTGGAGAAGACGTAGGTATTTTGACGCTTAACATTTGTCCTTTGACAGGGCGCACGGGTAAAGGAAATAATTCATTACTCCAAGCACCCGTTGCTAACACATATTTAGAAGCGTGAAGCGTGCCAGCATCTGTTTGTACGCCTTTAACAACTCCTTGCTGCTGAATGATTCCTTTTACCCTAATACCTTCTTGGATTTCAACACCAAGATTTTCCGCAGCATTTAAAAGAGTTTGAAATAAAGCGCGATTATCAACTTGACCGTCTTCAGGGTACCACCAACCGCCGATTACTTCTTCACTTAATCCCGGTTGGTATTGGTGGATTGTTTGTTTGTCTAACCAATTTTTAGGAGAGGGGGAAGAGTGGGGAGAGGGGGTAGAGGGGGTAGAGGGGGTAGAATTATTAAACTTGTCCCGTTGTCCCTTATAAACTGGGGCTAAAATACCGCAAGCCCAATAACCTGTATCTAAACCTGTAATTTCTTCTAATTTTCTCGTCCAATCGGGATATAAATATAGCGAACGATTGCACAATTGCAGCATAGTATCGGCAATTCCTTCGGCAGAAGGTGCAAGCATTCCTGCTGCTGCTGTGGCTGCTGCTGCTTTGTTGTTTCGGCTTATCACGGTGACTTTGTTGGCACCGCGTAATTTGAGTTCAATGGCTGTTGCTAAGCCGATAACACCGCCACCAATAATTAAAATATCACTAGTCATTAATCAGCCGGTCATTAGTCGTTAGTTATTACTTACTAGTAACAAATAACTAGCAACAAGCGTGACTATTTCTGAAGTAAATTTTAAGTCTGAATAATATTGGAAAAACTGGGTTTTCGATCGAAAAGGTACGAATAAGATAATACCTTTTCAAACACAAACCCCCAGTAATAATAACTGATAACTGCTAACTGATAACTGATAACTACTAACTACTAACTGCTAACTGGTATTTCTACCACAAAGCGCGAACTGGTGCCTTATTACCAGATGTGCTTCTCTGAATGTTGGTTTGTGATTGTGATTGTGTTTGTGATTGTGATTGTACGGTAGAACCACTTCCAGTTGTGGATGTGTTGTTTTGAGCGGTTGTGGTTGGCGCACTGGGGACATTGTTTTGATCGGTTTGTGCAGCAGAGCCACTATTAGAACCGTTAGCACCTGTCTCGGTGCTATTAACATTAATATTAGCTGGAAGCACTTGGGATTGTCTTCCTTTGGTAGGAACTTCGGCGCTACGTTCATCACCATTCATAGGAAAATTAATTCCCAATAATGTGCCTAGCAAAATTGCCAAGCCTCCAGCCATCAAAATTAAAGGTGTCCATCTACCCATTTTCTGTTTTATCTCCTTTTCAAACGAAATGGTATCTTGTGTTACTTACCGTTCTTTCAATTTTCGGGAATCTGAAAAAGATGGCTTTTGAACTATGTCAAAAATTTTTCAGCCGGGAAAATCGTTTTGCACTGCCAACGTCTTTATTTGAACTATACAGCTATTGCAATATGTAACTTGTTATTACTAACAGCTAATTGTTAATTACTGTATTCATTGCTGTTATAAAGGTCAATGCCATTTTGCTGCACGATTAAAAATTTAGCCTTTGACTTGCCTGCCTGCAATACCAGGGTTATTAGAAATATTGTGGATTATTGAGCTAAAAGAACAGGCATCTTACGTTACCAAACGCAAATTATTGTTGTATATTGACACATTGCCATCTTCAGTTGTTGCTCTACTCTCTATAATTATGACCGTAAATTCCTCACACCAACTTTGGATCTACGACACCACGCTACGAGATGGTACTCAGCGTGAAGGTTTATCAGTTTCGCTGGAAGATAAGTTACGTATCGCAAGAAGACTAGATGAACTAGGAATTCCTTTCATTGAAGGTGGATGGCCTGGTGCTAATCCTAAAGACGTACAGCTTTTTTGGCAATTGCAAGAACAACCGCTCAAACAAGCTCAAATTGTTCCTTTTTGCTCGACTAGACGACCAAACAAATCGGCAAGTTCCGAACCAATGTTGCAAGCTATTCTTGCCGCTAGTACTTTGTGGGTAACTATTTTTGGCAAGTCTTGGGATTTACATGTTACCGAAGGTCTGAAAACAAGTTTAGCAGAAAATTTAGAAATGATTCGCGATACCCTACAGTATCTTCGCGGTCAAAACCGTCGCGTTATATACGATGCGGAACACTGGTTTGATGGCTACAAAAATAATCCCGATTATGCTTTACAAACTATAAAAACTGCCGTTGCTGCTGGTGCCGAATGGTTAGTTTTATGCGATACAAATGGCGGTACTTTACCTCACGAAGTTTCCCAAATAGTTACCGATGTAATTAAAAACTGTCCCGATATTCAACTAGGAATTCACACTCATAACGATTCAGATACGGCGATCGCCAATGCTTTAGCTGGAGTAATGGCGGGAGTACAGATGGTTCAAGGTACAATCAATGGCTATGGCGAACGTTGCGGTAATGCCAATCTTTGTTCTTTGATTCCAAATTTACAATTAAAGTTAGGTTACAACTGCATTGCTCCTAACCAATTATCTAAACTTGCTCAAGCTAGTCGGTTTGTAAGTGAAGTAGTTAACTTAGCTCCTGACGATCATGCTCCTTTTGTTGGACATTCGGCTTTTGCTCATAAAGGCGGTATTCACGTATCAGCAGTACAGAGAAATCCTCTAACATACGAACACATCGAACCCGAAAAAGTAGGAAATTGTCGCCGCATAGTAATTTCCGAACAAGCAGGAGTCAGCAATGTTTTAATGAAAGCCCGTGGATTTGGCATTGAACTTGATAAAAACCATCCAGCAACGCGAGAAATATTGCAACGTTTGAAAGAATTAGAAAGTCAAGGATATCAATTTGAAGCAGCAGAAGCTAGTTTTGAACTATTGATGCGTGAAGCTTTACAAACTCGTCCTTCCTGGTTCCAAGTAAAAGGCTTTCAAATTCACTGCGACTTAGGAAAAATCTTAGACACAACCAAAGCCCTAGCAACAGTTAAAGTCGCCGTCAACAACGAAGATATTTGGGCAGCAGCAGAAGGAAACGGGCCAGTAGCAGCATTAGACGCAGCCTTACGTAAAGCTTTGATTAAGTTTTATCCCCAAATCGAAACATTTGAACTAACAGATTATAAAGTTAGGATTCTTAACGGACACACCGGAACATCAGCCACCACACGCGCAATGGTGGAATTAGGAAACGGCAAACAGCGCTGGACTACAATAGGAGTTTCTAACAATATATTAGAAGCCTCTTATCAAGCAGTAGTCGAAGGATTGGAATACGGTTTACTTCTGCACTCACAATTGAATGCAAGAATTGGGTAATGGG
>JBCCLY010000393.1:0-4655 GCA_039026655.1 Cyanobacteria bacterium P01_C01_bin.38
AGCATGGCAGCAGTTGCCGGAAGATTAGCATACCTAGCCGGAAGAATGCCGTTAAAAGATTATGCCAGTGCTTCCTCTCCGTTGACAGGAACGGTGAATTAGGTAATGGGTAGTGGGTAGTGGGTAGTGGGTAGTGGGTAGTGGGTAGTGGGTAGTGGGTAGTGGGTAATGGGTAGTGGGTAGTGGGTAGTGGGTAGTGGGTAATGGGTAATAGGTAGTGGGTAGAAAAACTCCTAACTCATAACTCCCAACTCCTAACTCCTAACTCCTAACTCCTAACTCCTAACTCCTAACCCAACTACCAACTACCAATCCCCATTTCTATACCTTTGGGAAGAGAGTGCTTACGCGCTTAATGTAAAATAATACGAAGAGAATAACAAGGATTTTAAATTATGCCCTATACCACAGAAGAAGGCGGTCGCTTAAATAATTTCGCTCGCGAACCAAAGGTTTATAAGGCTGAACCTCCTAGCAAGAAACAACAAATAACCTATCTTGTGTTGGGAGTTGCTGCTGCTGCTTTGCTTGGCGGTGTATTTTTTGTTGCCTTCTCGGTGTCTAATGCTGCTTAAGAAAAGTTAAATACAAAAAATTTATTTACTTTTGGTATAACAGGTTCCATTTTTTTAGGGGGCCTGGTTTTTTATTTGTTAGAATGCCAGAGATTTATAAGTATAAAATAAAACTTTTGTCTCGGTAAAACCTGAAAGAGCGGATTTTTCCTGAACAATGCAATAAATACCTGAAAACCGTAGTCATAGTCACAACTAAGGTTGCTGCTTATATATACCCATTTTTGGGAAGGTAAAAATTTCTCTATAGAAAATGGACGAAACCTAACTTTTACAGAAACGCTTTGTAAGAAGGTTTCCTTATTTTCTAAGAGTACTCTTGGTAAACTGCATTTGGCTGATGATGAGCCGCTATGAGCTTAAACGATTCTGTAAACTCTAATAATTCTGGTTGGAACCGGCAAGTATATCACCGCTTGAAACTTGCTTTGGGTTTGAACTTGCGAAGACAAATTTTCATAGCGGTATGTGATGATTTAAACCTGAGAAATCAGGTAGCGGCTCGTTTACATTCAACTTTGGCATATCCGGTAGGGCAGGTTTTGTATCAGCCAATGGATACGCAATCTGAAGCTAGTACTCCAGCTTATCCGCGATTAGTTACTCTAAGGTTGAATTTAAACGATCCGAATCCCATAGCGCAAATAAATCAATGGTTAAGTAATTATCCGCCGCCAGTTGTCGGTGGCTCTAAAGATGTGCCGGGTAAGGCTTTGCCAATTCCGTCATTTCAAATGGTGGGTACGGAACAGTTAACCAGACAACCTGTTGCCATACAGCGTTTATTTTTACATTATCTACGTTTAACAGAGCAGCAACTATCAAGTCAAACAGACAGCAGATTTTTAGAATCAAGTTTATTATTATGGGTTCCGCGCCCGTGGTTGCGAGCAATTCAACAGTCTGCGCCGCAATTTTGGCGCAGTCGAACTGGTGTATTTTTGTTTGCTGGAGAGCCAACCCCAACAAGCCCTTCGAGAAGTGCAGCGCGGCGTTTTTCGGTGAGCAGAGGTTTAGATTTAGACTCTGTAGAAGAGCCAATTATCAACGAAGAATTAACAACGCCTCCTAGCGATTTAGATTTTGAGCAAAATTTTGAAATTCCACCATCTCCAGGATCGGAAAACTCTTTAGAATCTGATGAAGAATCCTTTGTTGCAAAAGAAGAAAACCCGCTATCGCAATTAGAAATATTTACTCCTGGAATGCAGCAGGAGGAAATTGAACCTATCAATAGAAGTAGTTCGAGCAATATTGTTCCGTCAGCATCGGATTTGCCTCATATTAGCAAAGAATTAACCGAGTTAATACTGACAACGATTAGCACCACAATAGTTGATTCACCTCTTCAAAACGATCAAGTACAGCAAATCCTGCAAGAAATAGAGGAGTTACATTCGCAACAAGCTGACGAAACAGAAATTGGGGCTGCTTATTATCGCTTAGGAAATATATATCGCGTCCGCATCGAAGAAGGACAATCGACTTTAGAAAACTTAATGGTGGCAATCCTGGCATATCAAGAATCAATTTCTTATGATGATTCTTCATCTGTAGTGCCAGATATTTTGAACGATTTAGGTACACTTTATTGGATGCTGTATCGTACTCCACCTAATTCTCAAGAAGGACCAGCTTATATCGAGCAAGGTATTGAATTTTACGAATTATCCTTAAAATTAATTTCTCCAGAAAGCCATCCTGAAACTTACGCCAGAGTGCAAAATAATTTGGGTACAGCTTACGGCGATTTAGCTCGTTTTAACAATCCCGATCGCAACTGGCAAAACGCAGTAACGGCGTATACAGAGGCTCTCCGTTTTCGTACTGCCGAAATGGAACCATTAAAGTATGCAGCTTGCCAAAATAATTTAGGTACAGCTTACTGGCACTTAGCGCAATACAATCAACCCGTCATCAACCTAAAGCTAGCGATAGTAGCTTACGAACATGCCGTAGTTTACTACAACTCCGAGCAAGAACCATTGAAATACGGCATGATTCAAAACAATATTGGTACAGCTTACTGGAATCTAGCCCAATACGATAGAGAAGTAGAATATTTACAATTCGCGATTCATGCCTACAAAGAAGCATTAAAATATCGTACTCCAGCCAACGTTCCCACAGCTTGTGCCGCCACCCAAAACAACTTGGGTACAGCTTACTGGCACTTAGCAAATCAACCAGATACAGACAAACACGAAAAATTAGATTATTTAAAAATGTGTATTGAAGCTTATGACGAAGCCTTAGCATTAGCACATTCGCTACAAGGAATATCACTAAGCTTCGATTTGTTCGCAACTCATAATAATTTAGGTTTAGCAAACTATCAGATAGGCACAGACAAATTTTTTACAGAAGATAAAAAAGTTCGTTCTCAATATTTAGAAAAAGCATTAGATAATCATTTACAAGCTTTATCAGGAATGAGCGAAGAATCAGAAGCTCATCAAAGCACCATTAGTTATATAGTAAAAACAATTCGCGGCTTTCATTCAGAATTAGGAATTCAAGGACAAAATGTAGCATTATCCAAAGTTCCAGGGCAATTGTTGCCAGAGATTTTGCCGAAGTTGTGAGTTGGTAGTTGGTAGTTGGTAATTGGTAATTGGTAGGTTGGGTTAGACGCACTAAATTTTAAATAATTAACCAATTAATTCAAATTGCGTCGTAACCCAACATAAGCAATGAAAGTAGTAAATTCGGACGGGCAGGGATGCCCATCCCACAAGATTTTTATTACGCAAACGGTAATGGTAGGTTGGGTTAGACGCACTACAAGATTTAATAATCAACCAATTAATGTGATTGCGTCGTAACCCAACATCAAGGTTTTAATTTCAAACGAAACGTAAACTATTTTTTTATTATGTTTTTAAACCAAATTAGAACCACCAACCCGTCCAAATAATGGTTTGACATAAGCCTCCATCCCAATCAAATAATAAGCAGGGTAATGATAAAACTGCAACGTAAATTCCTACTACCGCTGACAAAATTGCCGAAGTAACACCAGCACGAGGTAGCAATGCATAAACACAAAGATTACCAATCATCCACACCACAATTGATATTGCCACAGCTGCAATATATGCCAACGAAAACCATCCTAAATGTAAACTACCACCCCCACTAAGATTTTTTGCTGCAACTACCATTCCTGGCATCCAAAAAAGTGCAGCCCACATGGCTTTGCCTATAAAATGGCCAGCCAATAGTCCAACAATTACTTGCAACGGTTTCATGATAAAAACTTTTTATTAAAATCTGATTGTTTAAATCATTACATAGCTAAATCCGAATCATCAATGTTTAAGTTGCTTTTTATACTTACCATTAATGTATTTAAGTAGTAGGTTGGGTTAGACGCATAAAAAGTTTAAATAATCAACCAATTAATGTGATTGCGTCGTAACCCAACATAAGCAATGAAAGTAGTAAATTCAGACGGGCAGGGATGCTCATCCCACAAGATTTTTATAATACAAACGGTAATTGTAGGTTGGGTTAGACGCACGAAAAGATTAAATTATTAACCAACTAATTTGATTGCGTCGTAACCCAACATCAGAATTTGAATTTCATAGGAAATTACCCAACATACATTTTTGAATGAAGTGCGGTTTGGTTGGATGTTTAATATTGTTTTAAATTGAATTATTTGGTTTAGTTTTCTAAATGATGTTGGGTTTCACTCCCTTCAACCCAACCTACAAAATTATTCCCAATCCCCAATGCCCAATCCCCAGTCAAACCCCTTCATGCTCCCCTGCCTTAATTGCTTCAAACAAAGATGAATAATCTTCGTTTTTCATTGCCATTTTCATTGTCATATCAAGAATTTCTCTAACACCCTCAATACTGCTAACATTTAATCCTGCTTCTTTGGCTTCTTCAATAAAGTATTCTGTATCTTTTACCAAATGCTTTACGGGAAAGTTGGGATTGGCATAATTTCCATCCACCATGCGTTGCAGTTTCTTATCAAATGTTGGCGCATAAACCGCACTTTCACGCAAAATTTGCATAAATATGTCTGGTTTAATACCCCGTCTTTGGATAAATCCGAGACTC
>JBCCLY010000394.1:0-4644 GCA_039026655.1 Cyanobacteria bacterium P01_C01_bin.38
CTTAAAACAACTTTAGATACCCCAGAGAATAGGAAATTAAATAAGCATCGCATTGAAAGAGAATTCAAAAGTGCTATAAACTATTCCCGCAAAATACTTGTAAATCGCTACACTGGCAATGATATTAATGATGAACAAAGAGATAAATTAGTTGATAAAGAGATTAGCGAAAAACTAAAATATAAGCCTTGGTGGGTAATTTTAGGTCAAAAAGAACCGTTGGATTTGGAATATTTGAAGGATGTTTATATTAGAACAGTAGCAATTAATGAAATAAAATACACTGACCCCAATCAAAGAAAAATTAAAGAAAGTATTCTTGCTTTGTTGGCTATTGCTTATACCGAAGCATCAACTTATCACCAACAAGATGGGCAGCTAATTAATATACATATATCTTTCATCCGCGAATCGTTAGCAAAAAATAATTTTCAAGCAATTCAAGACTATATTGCATTACTGGAATTTGATATCAAAAGCGTCGTTTGGGAATCGCTAAAATGGTTTGAACGTAATAAGTATCGAGATTGGAAGCGTTCCCAGTCTCAAATCTCGCTAAAACCGCCAAAACCATCCGAGCAATCGAGGCAATCTTCTAGTGAAATAAAAGTTCACCCACCCAATATAAGACATTCGCCGCCCGCTCACTCACCATTTTCCAAATTCCACACGGATGAAACAGGAAACGGTATTTTATTTCAATCTAATATTTACTCTAATCAAAATGAACCAGAGCGCGATACGCTCAGTGTCGCCGAAGGCTTACGCCCAGGCATAAAATACGACCCAGCCTGGGATGATGGTTCTGCATTCCCTTCCTTAGATACAGATTGAGCAATATTCATCTTTATGTGACAGCGAAAAACTCATATGATTCTTTTGACCGATAACATTAACATATCAGTACCTTAACATCACCTAAAAGTACCCGAATATCACCCAAAAAGACCAAATCACTGCATTAAACCGTAAGCGGATACAGTATCTAGATATCACCCGATAGTATCCCACAGTTACCGATTTTCGTACCATATTCGTTTGCTATGTGGACGGACAAGGTATGTAATCCGTCACAGTAAAAAAACGGTGAACGCGGCATCCGCAGAAATTACATTCACCGTAAGTACCGACAGCCATACATATATCAAGCCGGAAAAATAATTGGGAAGCTGCAAAAAAATAGTACTTTTATCTGATGACAACAGTAGTTCCCCACCCAAGCGCAAAAAAAAATAGTATTTTCATCTGATGTAAAATCAATTCAACCGTTCATATACTGATTGGGAGTTGAGAATATTTAACTTTTAATCATGGCAAAAACTACAACGGATACCTCACCCGTATTTAATAAACTTGTTGGTTTAAAAGAACCACTACCAAACAGATTAGTTATTGTTACAGGTGATAAAGGCGGCGTGGGCAAGTCTACCTTTGCCCGAGGACTTTTACACTCATACTTATCGAATGAAGAATTTCCTATCGTCTTTGAAGCAGATAAATCTAACCCAAACATTGAGAGGTTTTACGGTAATTCCGGATTAACTATCGAAAAAACAGATGTAACTAATCCCAACAAACTTGACGAATTTATTGATTTAGTTGCAGCACAGGTGACATCCGTTATTGAAGGTGAAGAAATCATCTCCCCTGATAAAAAGATATTAATCGATTTACCAGCACAATCGAATCAATTCTTCTTTAACTTTATCGAGGATATGGATTTGTTTTCTATCTTAGAAAATAGATTAAAAATGCGAACAACTATGGTTGTAGTATTTAGCAGAGTCAAGGATTGTGTAATTCAATTAGAATCTCTCTATGAAGTTGCTGGCAATAGCGTGGATTATTTGATAGTCAAGAATGCATTTTATGGTGATGAAGCAGATTTTAGACGCTATAACGATTCAGCAATCCGGCATAAAATGTTCTATGAAGGTAACTGCATTTGTGAGATAGAAATGCCCGAATTAATAGAACACGCATTTGATTTCATTGATGAGAACAATATATCATTCTCAGAAGCGATGAAAGCGGGTAAATTATCCGTAGAAGGGCGTACCAAAGGTTGGACTAAAAGCTTTAAAAAAGCAATAGAACCTGCACTACCTTTATTGGGATTAAATGAGGGAAGAGAAAAGAAGTAAGAGGGAAGAAGTAAGATGGAAGAAGTAAGACGGAATACCTCCTTACTTTTTCCTCCTTCTAGAGTTAATAAATTAAGAAATACTGCATTTTTACGCGGGTTATCATCTTAATTGATGATGCCCGCTCAAGCGAGAAAATTATGCTCAAAAACAAGACCATATTTATCTGGAAGATATCTTAAATAACTAGTACAACACTGCTGCATAAAGCACCCCCGATCGGCTGCGCCCTGCACCTCTACATTCAGACGTTTCTGCGATACTAGTCCCCAAAAAGACTGTCCATAGACGCTTTATCCGCTTTACTTTCAAGTAAATTATTTGCTCTATATTCTTCAGTTTCTTCCTCTTCTTCTTCAGTTTCTTCCTGAACGTTTGCTCTACCATTACTAACATTCATATTGTTATTTGTAAGATGCTGCATCGCTCCATGAACGGTATGCGACGGTAGTACAAATTGCGGTTGTTCCACACCCAAAGCCAAGCGCATATTACTACTATGTTTATTTAAACAATCTTGGGATTCCCAACAAGTAAACCGCAATTGTTCGTGGGTATAATTCCCACTTTCATACCGCGCTAAAGGTAACAAAGCTGCTACCAAAATATCTGCCACCTTGCGGTTCATTTCACATGAGGGTAAACCGTTGAGATAATCAACCACCTCAGCCATCAAATCACCTTCATAGGGTTGGAGACGCAAGCTCAGAGAATAGCGCTTCTTTTTGATTCTAGTCATTACTCTTCTCCTGATGGTTCCTTCTCCTTAAACCCAATCAAAGCATTGTATAGCCCATAGCAATCTACAAAACGAGCCGATAAACATTGTTCAGTATCTTTTTGATCTGAAAAATCAAAAGCTTCATTAACTTTGGATTCAAAACCAGCACCCCATATAATAGGCGTAAAATGTTTGTCACAATTTCTACAGATATACTCACCAGTTCTGTAAGGAGGGCTATCATACTTTTCTTTAGCAGTTTCTGGTTCGCAATTAAAATAATTTTCCAATTCCGGCTGTATATGATAAGCCGCACCCCCACCAATAATTACTTTAGAAAGTGGGGTTGGAAAAACTTTCAGCAACCAACGTTCTATTTTTTTCCAATAACGCTTGGTAGATTCAGTAATAGCTGTGGCAATAGTCTTTATCTCATCACTTCTTAATTCCGGATCTTTGGCAGTAGCTAAAGCCTTAATTGCGCTGCAATCAGCCCATTTTGGGTGGTTAGTTTCAGCACCGCGATATTTATCTATTTTGTATATTTCAGACTGTGAAGCATAACGCGCTTTGAATATTGCGTCAGCTAGTTTTTCTCGGTTTAAACCACTCTTCGCTTCAATCACCATGTCCAGCATTTGAGAAAATCCCAACAGCGGGCTAGAACTCGAATCTTTCTTTAACTCACCTTGGTCAAAATAAAGCGATGTCGTATTTCTGTGACCAAACATCAGTATCCCAACCTGTTGTTTTTGCAACCAGTCATCACCTTCTTTACTTAGTTGTAGTAATGCTAATCCTCCACCTTCCGGACGACATAAATATTTGCCCAACTTTACTTTACAGCGATTATTTCTGACCTCAAAGTCAGCCAGCATTTTTTCTAACTTTTCTTTAAATCGTTTGCGATCGGTATATTCATTCCAAGGTAGAAGAATAGCTAAATCAATGGTGAGTGGTTTCTTTTTGGGTATTTTAATTTGTTCCGTTTCTACAATCAGCCCAATAACTCCCAATACTTTCCATAAAGCATTCTCGTATTTCAACTCCAACAACTTGTCTTGGGGGTCAAACTTCCCAGCAAAATCTCCCAAAACCATCACACGTCCTTCACTACGTACCCACAATTGTTTACTAGGATGAGGATTACCAGCCCACATCAAGCGTGACATATAATCATCAAGGTCAGTCTGAGTAATCTTCTCAATGTCAGGTGACATGACTAAATAATTGGCATCTTTTGAATCTTTCAGTTTGTAAATAACCTTGGTTAAAGACCCACCAACGTCCACACTAAGATAGATATCAGCCATAAGTATAAAAAAGTGCTAATATATACAGCACAATCTTGGCACGTTATTATCACAAACTGCATCCCAATATTCACGTAGAATGCACTCGTCCCACACCATCACTCAAAAAAGCATCTCATATAGTCAAAACCCGGCTGTGCCTAGATTGCACTCAACGCGCACCACAGCCGCACCCCGGACTACCGCAAAGGCAATTTCGGGTTGTGTCGTATAAAATAGTAGTACTCACTACGCTTATTTGCCCCGTGGGTTGCCTGTGGCAATTCCTCGCTAGCGCTCGGAACAAATAAGCTTCGTTCGCCCCCCGGAGGGGGGATGATGCCAGTTGATTGGTGTAGTTGAGGGTATTGTTGCCCATGCGGGCAACGTAGATTGATGTAGTTGGGAGTCTCGTTCGCCCATGAGGGCAACGTAGATTGACGAAAAATCATATGGCATACGCGATTGCTAGAGTAGCTAAACTCAA
>JBCCLY010000395.1:0-4624 GCA_039026655.1 Cyanobacteria bacterium P01_C01_bin.38
AGCATTAATGGTGCAGCAAACGCCGCTAGCGGTAATTGAATGGAATCGTAATTTTGAAATCAAAGAGTGGAATCAAGCCGCAGAAAGAATCTTTGGATACAGTAAAAGTGAAGTTTTAGGGCGTGATTTTAGCTTTTTAGTCACAGATGATTTTAAAATTAGTTTGTCACAAATGCTGGATGATTTTGTTAATCAAAAAGGAAGGATACTCAGCACCAATGAAAATGTAACTAAAGATGGTAGACGAATTATTTGCGAGTGGTATAACTATCCTTTAGTAGCTGCGAATGGTGAAATAGTGGGTATTGCTTCAATGGCATTCGATATTACCGAACGCAAACAAGCCGAAACCGAACTATATCAAAAAGCACAAGACTTAGAAAATACTATTAGCCAACTGCAACGTGCCCAAACAAATTTAGTACAAAGCGAAAAAATGTCCGGTTTAGGACAATTAGTAGCAGGTGTGGCTCACGAAATTAATAACCCTGTAAACTTTATCTACGGAAATCTAAACCACGCGAATAACTACATTCAAAACTTATTAGAAATAATCGAAACTTATCGCAGAAATTATCCTCAACCCACATTAGAAATACAAGAATTAACAGAAGAATTAGATTTAGAGTTTTTAGTAGAAGATTTACCCAAGCTTTTAGGTTCTATGAAAGTAGGAGCGCAACGCATTCGGGAAATTGTCGCTTCGTTACGTAACTTTTCTCGCATGGATGAAGCACAAATGAAACAAGTTAACATCCATGAAGGAATTGACAGCACTTTGATGATTTTAGAACATCGTATCAAAGCCAAACCGAACCGTCCTAGAATTGAAATTATTAAAAATTACAGTAAATTACCGCAAATAGAATGCTATCCCGGTCAATTAAATCAGGTGTTTATGAACATTTTGGTCAATGCGCTTGATGCATTAGAAAAAGGAATTGGAAATGATAATCCTCCGACTATTTGTATCAAAACAGAATTATTAGGATGCAAAGAAATAAAAATTTCTATTTCCGACAACGGAAAAGGAATTCCCGAAAAAATTAAAACAAGACTGTTTGACCCATTTTTTACAACGAAACCAGTAGGAAAAGGCACTGGAATGGGATTATCAATTAGCTATCAAATTGTTGTAGAAAAACACTGTGGTTCTTTGGATTGTATTTCCGCACCGGGAGAAGGAACCGAATTTGTAATTACTATTCCAATGAGACAATGTGTGTGTAAGTAGTTAGGAGTTAGGAGTTAGGAGTTAGGAGTTAGTAGTTAGTAGTTAGGAGTTAGTAGTTAGTAGTTAGTAGTTAGTAGTTAGTAGGTTGGGTTAGACACGAAAAACAAATTCGATTAAAAACGATAATTTTGTTTTTCGTGTCGTAACCCAACATCACTGCTGTGGATAAACAATATAGGATGTTGGGTTACGGCGCAATATCAATTATTTGTTAATAATCATTATTATAAATGCGCCTAACCCAACCTACAATCTACAATCTGGTAACTGCTCACTGCTCACTGCTCACTGTTGACTGATTACGGAATCGCGACAACTCTTAATAAACGTTCCATTACAGTTTGCGCTCTCCTTCCTCCTACGGGAATCAAACGATGACTCAAAACGTGGGGAGCAATAAATTTAACGTCGTCGGGAATTGCATAATCCCGTCCGGAAAGATACGCTAAGGCTTGAGTTGCCCTGTGTAATGCTACGGTACCCCTTGGACTGATACCAAGGGTAATTTCTTCGTCGCACCTTGTAGCTCTTACCAAGTCGAGCATATATTGCTGTAATGAAGCTTCTACTTTTATGCCAGCACAAATTCGCTGTAACTCTTCAACTTCGGCTAAGGTTATACAAGGTTTTAAGTCAGTAAATTTGTTACCATCCTGAAGTCGAGATAGCATTTGTAACTCTTCTTGCTCCGTAGGATAACCCAAGCTCAAAGACAGCATGAATCTATCCATTTGCGCTTCGGGTAGAGGAAAAGTACCTTGATATTCAACCGGATTTTGAGTAGCGATGACAAAAAACGGTGTGGGAACGGCACGAGAGACACCATCAACTGTTACTTGCCCTTCTTCCATAACTTCTAGCAAGGCAGATTGAGTACGAGGTGTAGCGCGGTTGATTTCGTCTGATAGCATAATGTTGGCGAAAATTGGTCCTTCTAAAAAAGTAAATTCACCTGTTTTAGGATTCCAAATATTTGTACCTGTAATATCAGTAGGTAATAAATCTGGCGTACATTGTAGACGTTGAAACTTACCATCAACGGAACGAGCTAAGGATTTCGCCAGCAAAGTTTTACCCACTCCAGGAACGTCTTCAAGTAAAGCGTGTCCTCCACCTAACAAGGCAACTAATACCAAGCGGATAGCTTCGGATTTACCAACAATGGTACGAGCTAGATTTTGTGTCAGAGCGTCAATTTTGTCTCTCATGCAACGAATAAGGTCAAAGGTAAAGAGTTAGGAGTTAGGAGTTAGGAGTTAGGAGTTAGGAGTTGAGAGTTAGGAGTTAGGAGTTAGGAGTTAGTAAAATTTTCTACCCCCTCTACCCCCTCTACCCCCTCTACCCCTTCTCCCTTCTCCCTTATCCAATGCCCTATGCCCAATTCCCTTGTCTATTGTTCCCAGAGTTGGAGTAAACTAACACGCTTGGTTGAAAAATTTTCTGGCGATGGTGCAGTCGAGTTGAATTTGATTTTTGAGGGCTTCTAATGATGGAAATTTTTGTTGAGGTCTGAGAAATTTTTCTAATTGGATTTGCAGTTTTTTACCATATAAATCTTCGGCGAAATCGAAAAGATGTACTTCTACCGTCAGATGAGTACCGTTTACAGTGGGGCGATCGCCTATGTTCATTACTGCTGGGCAGTTGTTCAAGCTAATATTTGGATTAATATCTGGCTGGCTGATATCGCTAACTTTAACGGCGTAAACTCCTTGTCTGGGCAAAAATTTATCTTCTGGTAATTGCAAATTAGCGGTGGGAAAACCTATGGTTCTACCAAGTTGCTGTCCTTTGACTACGGTACCGATAAGAGTGTACGCTCTTCCAAGCATTTGGTTGGCTTTTTCAAGGTTGCCAGTTTCGAGTGTTTGACGAATGAATGAAGTGCTGATGCGAGTTTCTTCTTCTGCAAGTGGTAAATCGTCTTCATGGGTTTCTAGAGGAACGATGTTAACGGGAATGCCATATTTAGCAACAAGTACTTGTAAATCCAATGCAGTACCGCTGCGCTGGGAACCAAAACAAAAATCTTGTCCAACGCTAATTCTCGCGGCTTGCAATTTCTCTACGATAATTTCTTCTACGAACTGTTCGGGAGTCAAAGCGGCTAATTCTTTGTTGAAGGGGATTAATACAAGTTGCTTTACCCCAAGCAGTTCCAAATGTCGGACTTTTTCATCCACAGGAGTCAACAATCTTCTAGATTTACCTGTAAAAAACTCTTGAGGATGCGGTTCAAATGTAATAACTGTTGGGTAAATACGTTCTGTGTCTGCTGCTTCATGCAAAATTGGTTGAATTACCCTTTGATGACCGCGATGAACGCCATCAAACTTACCAAGAGCAACAGCAGTAGGAGTTTGAATCAATTCGGTTGAAGATGTTACCCACACAGAACACCCATTTTGAGACAGATTTGGCACGTCAATTTTGGGACGAGAGGTTTAACAATTAAGGAGTTAGGAGTTAGAAGCTGGAAGTTAGGAGTTAGGAGTTAGGAGTTAGGAGTTAGGAATTACCTTTTATTCCCAATGTCCCATGCTCTATGCCCAATACCCATTACCAATTACCCATTACCAATTACCTATTCCCAATTTGCCATATTTTAATTAAAGCTCTCGAATACCAATTTAACCCAAATTGATCGATTCCTTTAAGATCAAAACTTTATAAAACTATCGACTAATAGGAAAACTTTTTGATAAAGGAACATTGATCGGAACGTTTAGTACCATTCCTTCCTTGGCCATGACTGCGCCGGGAAATCTCTGTTTAGCTTCTTGCCCAATGCGGTCTAAAAACTCGTCGTCATGGGATGGATCGTGATGGAAAATAACTAGAGTTTTAACATTAGCGGCTTCGGCTACCTTAATAGCTTCTTGCCATGTAGAATGTCCCCAGCCGATTTTGGGCGATTTCGATGAATAATATTCTTCATCGGTATAAGTCGAATCGTAAATTAAAATATCGGCGTTATTGGCAAGCCTTACAACATTTTCGTCTAACTTGTCGGGATAATGTTCGGTATCTGTAATATATACAGCAGAACCACCATTGAAATTAACCCGGTATCCTACCGACTCACCCGGATGGTTTAGCGGTGCGGTTTCTATAGCAATATCCTCGATATGAATAGTTTTTCCAGGGTTTACCTCGAAAAAATCCAAATTAGACTGCATGATCTGTAAAGGTACGGGGAAGTTGGGGTGCAGCATCTGGTCGTTTAAACGTTGTTCTACTGTAGAACCGTCAGGGGCTACCGCACCATAAATATGAAACTTATTACCAGCGACAAATCCGGGAACAAAAAACGGAAATCCCTGAACGTGGTCCCAATGAGAATGGGTGAAGAAAAGATAAGCTTCTAACGGCATCTTAGGTAATAGAGAC
>JBCCLY010000396.1:0-4623 GCA_039026655.1 Cyanobacteria bacterium P01_C01_bin.38
CCCGTTTTAAGGGAAAAAGGGATGGAAGCAATCAAGCGCGATCGCCAAAATCTCTTATCTCGTTTACAATCCCTGCAACAGCTACAGCCGACGATGAAACAGCGATGGGTTGAGCGTGACAAACTTTATCAGCAAGGAGCAGTTCCCAAAGATTTAGCATTGCAAGCCAAACAAGATTATATCGGTACTCAAGAACAAATTAACAGCGTTAAATCTCAGTTTAATCAGTTAGAAGTTAAAGAAACCGAAGCTCAACGGGAATATTTAAATAATCTCAATCAGGTAAACGATTTACAAGCCAAATTGAAACAATTAAAAAGCCGTCAAGCAACTCAAAAAGAACAAGATTTAATCGCAGCAACTAATCGAGCCAAAGAAATCAAAGAAACCCAACGTCAAATTTCTCAAACAGAATTAAATTTAGCTCGTACCAGCGAAATTATTAGTCAACATGATGGAACAATTTTAGAAATTGCCGCCAAGCCAGGGCAAGAATTAGAATCAGGTATTGGAATTGCAACAATTTCAGCGCAACAGTCTACGGATAAATTAGTTAACGTTAGCTTCTTACCAGTTAGTGAAGGTAAAAAAATAAAATCTGGAATGGATTTACAAATTACACCTTCAACCGTAAAAAGAGAAGAATACGGTGGAATAAAAGCAAAAGTAATCAAAACATCACAATATCCAGTTACCAAACAAGGAGCAGTCAGCTTAATAGGTAATCCCGATATTTTACCCAACATAATTAATGAAGGTGCCCATATTGCCGTATTTACAGAATTAGAAAAAGATGATTCCACAAACAGCGGATATAAATGGTCATCATCAAAAGGGCCAGAGTTACAAATTACGCCAGGAACAACAACTACAGTACGGATAAAAACTGAAGAGAAAAAACCGATTGAATTTGTATTACCGATTTTCAAAGATTGGACAGGAATATAATTGGTAATTGGTAATTGGTAATGGGTAATGGGTAATTGGTAATTGGTAATTGGTAATTGGTAATTGGTAATTGTAATTTGTAGGGTGCGTGACGGTTTCGAGAAAATTAGATAGAAAACCAATAAATGATAATTATACCGTCACGCACCACAAAGGATTAACAATATAATTTACCAAAATCCATGATGGTGCGTTACGGCATCCGCTAAATTGATTGTTTTCAAACATAATTTACGAGCGCCGTAACACACCCTACGATTTTATGTAAATTGTAATTTTTGATAAATATTGAATTTATTGTAGGGTGTGTGACGGTTTCAAGAAAATTAAATAGAAAACCAATAAATGATAATTATACCGTCACGCACCACGAAAGATTAACAATAAAATTTACCACAATTCATGATGGTGCATTACGGCATCCGGTAAGTTAATTGTTTTGATAATTGTAATTTGTAGGGTGCGTGACGGTTTCGAGAAAATTAGATAGAAAACCAATAAATGATAATTATACCGTCACGCACCAAGCACAATTGAAGTATTAAATGATTAATAATAAAATCAACCATAATCTCGGATGGTGCGTTACGGCATCCGGTAAATTGATTGCCCTCAAACATAATTTTCTCAAGCCGTAACACACCCTACAATAATTAACTGCTCACTGTTAACTAATGTTTAAAAAATTAACTCCCAAATATAAACCAATCCAACGCACGCCAACTTTATTACAAATGGAAGCGGTAGAATGTGGCGCTGCTTCTTTAGGAATGATTTTAGCTTTTCATAAGCGTATTGTTCCTTTAGCAGAATTGCGAGAGGCTTGCGGTATTTCTAGAGATGGAAGTAAGGCTACTAATGTTCTTAAAGCTGCTAAAGTTTACGGTTTACAAGCAAAAGGTTTTAAGGTTGAACTTGAAGGTTTAAAAGAATTACAGTGTCCCTACATCGTTTTTTGGAATTTCAATCATTTTGTAGTTGTTGAAGGTTTTAATCAAAAATACGTTTTTATTAATGACCCCGCAATGGGCAGACGTAAGGTTTTTATCTCGGAATTTAGCGATGCTTATACTGGTGTTGTATTAGTTTTTGAACCGGGAGAAAAGTTTAAAAAAGGTGGACGCAAACCGAGTTTATTTTTAGCTTTATCTTCGCGGTTACAAAGTTCTGGTTGGTCTTTATTTTACTGTGTTATAGCAGGCTTTTTTCTGGTTTTACCAGGACTCGCAATGCCAACTTTTTCGCGAATTTTTGTAGACCAAATTTTAATTAATAATCGAGAAGATTGGCTGCGTCCGTTAATTTTGGCTATGTTGTTTACTGCTGTTGTCAGTGCGTTATTAACAAAATTACAATTACAGCTATTACGACGACTCAAAATTAAACTAGCAATGGGAATGTCGAGTCAATTTATTTGGCATTTACTTCACCTTCCTGTCAGTTTTTACGACCAACGTTTTGCTGGGGAAATTAGTAGTAGAATTCAGCTTAATGATGATTTAGCAAATTTACTTTCTGGTAAGTTAGCTACGACGGTAATTTCTGCGGTAATGGTGATTTTTTATGCCGTTGTGATGTGGCAATACGACCGAGTTTTAACATTAATTGGAATTGCTTTTGTTGTAATTAATATATTAGCTTTGCAGTGGGTAGCTAGATTAAGAACTGATACAAATGTCCGCTTGATGCAAGAACAAGGTAAAGTTAGCGGTGTGGCTATTTCTGGATTGCAAAGTATAGAAACTCTTAAAGCGTCGGGATTAGAATCAGATTTTTTCACTCGTTGGGCTGGCTATTATGCTAAATCGGTAAATGTTCGTCAAGAAATGGCAAATGTCACTCAAAATTTAGGAATATTGCCGACATTTCTATCTGGTATTGCTTCCATGTTACTGTTAGCTGTAGGTGGATTACGCGTCATGAATGGTACATTAACTATCGGAATGTTGGTGGCATTTCAATCTTTGATGCAGCAGTTTATGCAGCCAGTAAACCAACTTGTTAATTTAGGCAGCAGTTTACAAGAAGTAGAAGGAAAGTTAAATCGTTTGGATGATGTTTTAAGTAATGCTAAACAAGAAAGAATACAAAGTAAGGAAATTAAATCTTATATTTCTCCCAAATTAGCGGGATATCTCGAATTAAATAATATCACCTTTGGCTACAACCGTACCGCACCAGCTTTAATCGAAAACTTTAATCTTGCCCTGCAACCCGGACAGCGTGTAGCATTAGTAGGTGGTAGTGGTTCGGGAAAATCGACTGTTGCTAAATTAGTAGCCGGATTATATCAACCTTGGGATGGTTTAATTCGCTTTGATGGAGAATCGATAGACAAAATTCCCCCTCAAGTATTAGTCAATTCAATTACCACCATCGAACAAGATATCAAATTATTCGCCGGTACAGTTAGAGATAATTTAACTTTGTGGGATACCACCATACCCGACAGTAATTTAATGCAAGCCTGTAGGGATGCTGCGATTCATGAAACTATTTTGTCACTTCCCGGTGGTTACAATGCAGACTTGTTAGAAGGTGCAGTCAATTTGAGCGGAGGGCAAAAACAGCGTTTAGAAATTGCTCGCGCTTTAGTAAATAACCCTTCAATATTGTTAATGGATGAAGCAACAAGTGCTTTAGATACTCAAACTGAAAAAATCATCGAACAAAATTTACGTTTGAGGGGATGTACCTGTTTAATAGTAGCCCATCGTTTAAGTTCAATCCGCGATTGCGATGAAATTATTGTTTTGGATAAAGGTAAAGTTGTACAAAGAGGTACTCATGAAGAATTGAGTCAAGTTGATGGACATTATTTGCAGTTGGTTAAGAGTGAGAATGGGTAATTGGGGATTGGGCATGGGGCATAGGGCATGGGGCATTTTCTGGTTCCCAGGCATTTTCTGGTTCCCAGGCTCCGACTGGGAATCAACTTATGGAGGCTCTGACTCCATTTAACACGAGGCAGAGCCTCTAGTATGCATTCCCAGCCTGGAGGCTGGGAACGAGAAAACGCCTGGAGGCTGGGAACGAGAAAACGCCTGGAGGCTGGGAACGAGAAAACGCCCGGAGGCTGGGAACGAGAAACGAGAAAACGAGGAGCGCAGACACCCCTCTCCTTAATAAGGAGAGGGGAAGGGGGTGAGGTTAAGCCAAATGAAAACCCAACATTCGCTGCATATGTAATCCACTGCCAGAAATAGTAGTTACCGTAGATAAAAGAAACATTACCTATGCCCCATGCCCCATGCCCTATTCCCAATAATTTATTATTAGATAATCCAGAAAATATTTGGTTAGTAAAGTCTGGTTGTTGGGCGCTTTTTGCTATCAATGTCGAACATGGTGTTCCTAAAGGTAGAAGACGCTATTTATTTAGCGTTAAATCTGGTGAAATTATGTTTGGTGCAAGTTCGATTTCATCTGAACATAACTATCAAATTCTTGCTGTTGCTTTGGAGGAAAGCGAACTTTTACAAATTTATCCAGCATCGGATAAAATTAATATTACACAAATAGAAGCTTGGATTAATCATTTAGGTTCGGCTGTTTCTGAAATTATTTCACCTATATTACCTACGCCGTCAAAAGTACCGGGATGTACGGTTTTAGATAGCAATGAAGTTTTTCAGCCAATAAATGGTGATGTTGTCTGGATCAAAGTTTTACAGG
>JBCCLY010000397.1:0-4618 GCA_039026655.1 Cyanobacteria bacterium P01_C01_bin.38
CGGTGAGAGTACAGTTGTGAATTTTTGCGAAAAGAAGCGTGCGGTGCATTGGGCAATTAGGTTTTAGGAGAGAAAATTTAAAGACGGAAAATTACAGTTATAGTCATTACTGCGGAAAAAACAGATGGTAGTGCGTTAGCGTTCCCAGGTCGCGTGCGGCGGCTAGCGTTAGCGGAGCGTGTCCGTTAGGACATAGCGTACCGTAGGTATTGCGCGTGTCCGGAGGACATGCATCTTGCTCGCTAGCATCGAGCGAGCAAGATGCATACGCTCCGCGCACACTACGTGAACGCACTACGGAAATTAATTGGAATGACTATATTATTGCTAATGGAATTTAACTGCTAGTAAAAAGTTGGTTGTTCTACTTTACTGCTTTAATGCATTGCTCTACTAGAGGTGCAACTTTCTCGACATCTTGCCAACCAAGAATCTCGGTTACTTTTTTCTCTAAGTTTTTGTAACTCCGGAAGAATTCTGCGATTTCTTCGAGTCGATGAGGAGCTACATCTTTTAGAGATTTTACATGAACATAACGCGGATCTTTATCGGGAACGCAAAGAATTTTTTCATCGCGATCGCCACCATCAATCATTTCCAACATTCCAATAGGGCGTGCTGCAATTACACAACCAGGGAATGTTGGCTCATCCATTATTACCATACCATCGAGAGGGTCGCCATCATCAGCCAAAGTATTAGGTACGAAACCATAGTCGTAAGGGTATTTTACTGATGAATAAAGTACCCTATCTAAGGCAAAAGCTTGTAAATCTTTGTCGTATTCGTATTTATTTTTACTTCCGCCAGCAATTTCAATTAAAACGTTTATCAAACCGGGTTTTGGCTGGGCTGGGATAATAGATAAGTCCACAGATTTACTCCTGAATAAGAAAATTAATTATCAATGAGAAGCCACGAGGCTCCCGTGTAGAATTTTAGGTCAATATGGACTTATCCCAAAGCAGTTTGTTGCGATAGTTACAACTAGGGAGTAGGGAGTAGGGAGTAGGGAGTAGGGAGTTAGGAGTTAGGAGTTAGGAGTTAGGAGTTAGGAGTTGGGAGTTAAGAGTTAGGAGTTCAAAGTTGCTATTTACCTCTTACCAATTACCAATTACCAATTACCCATTACCAACTACCAATTACCCATTACCTAATAACAAATAAAGATGCCCTTGCAAATAAGAGCATCTTTATATAGGATTCCTCCGCAGATTTTTGTTAGCGCAGCGTGTCCGGAGGACATAAAAGTCTCAGTACACTTTCTGTTCCCTCTCTTACAAAGTTGCTCATGGGGAGCCAGTCCGTTGCGGAGGTTCCCTCCGTTGTAGGAACTGGCGTGGAAACCCCCAAGACCGCACTTTCCGCTGTTCCCCGTTCCCTTTCTCAAAAAATTGTTTCAATATTCAAACCGGATTCCTATATCTAAGCTGAAGCTAATTAAAAACTTTTCTCAACTAGCACTTCAAGCAAAGCTCTAAGGCTACAGGTTAATGGGAGTTAAAGCATTTAAGCTGTCGGTTTTGACTCGATTAGTTGAAACAAAAGTTTTGTATGCGCCACCAGAAATATCTATCTTCGTGGTGCCTATTCGCATTCAATTTGTACTCATACTTAACTATAAGTAGAGAGATAATATCAGTTTCATAGTAGAGAAACGATTTATTAAGCATCACAATAAATTATTTTTTCTTCGATAAGCCCGAAGCGCCTTTATTCATTTTATAAATGGATGAAATTTCACTTTTTATTAGTTCTGCATCATTGTCAGCTTTTTGCAAGTTATAGGTTAATGGTTGCCGGTTACTCTCAACGCTGTTTGAAGAGTAATGACCAATTACAAACATGGGTAGCGTCAGAGTTAACATAGCAATCGCTGTTCCTAAAACGTCTGCCAAACGTTGCGAAGGTAATTCCTCTGTATTGGCAGACTGACTGTTAGAATCCATATAAATTATTTAGCTCTTTACATCACTAGTTGCTACATCTCTCTTAAATGAGAGCGTTGCTATTATTTTAGCTTTTTTTCTGACCGTAAACTCTCTATTCTTTAAGAATTTAAATGAGTCTTGGAAATTACTTTATATATTTCTTTATACCTGAAACTGTTGATACCAAGTAACACAGAAATATCTTGTTTAAATACTTGTAACTAATCTCGCTTTGTACTTGCGTATTTACTGTTTCGATCGCAGCTTATATTCATTATTTTTTATGCAATAAAAAATACATATCCTTTATCTATTAATATTAACTTTAAATCAAATACGGGTCAATATCATCTTCCGATAGGCAGATAAATCGTTGTACAGCAAGAGTTTTAACCTTTTTTCAGAGATAAATGTTTTTGTTTAATACTTAAAAGTAGTTGAGTATACTTTAAATCTTTTATATCATCATCAGTGTTTCCACTCAAAAGTATTTTATTAACTAAATGCTTTCAATAAAATACTTTGATAATAATTCTATACCGCAGTAGTACATAAAATTTCGATTCTTTTTAAGTAACAGAAAGTGACCATTAATGTTCGATAATCTTTATATTTAAATTGATAAAAATAATTATAAATACAGTTAATATTACGGTTACAGATATCTCAATCCTAAGCTATGATTATCCGGAAGATTTCTGAAAAATTACCAAATGCTTAAATACGATTGAATATTGTATTATCGGGTTAAGAGCGTGGGCTATTAACCTTCTTCAATTGAAATGCTTTTTTACTCAAAAATGTAACAATTTATAATAAGTATCCGGACTAAAAAAACCGCCACTAAAATAGGGCGGTCTGGTTAAGCAATCGGAGGGTATTTACAGATTACTCTGCTAATGCTAAAAATTGCTGTAGCCAAGTTTGCACTCTTCCGAAAAATTTTGCTGCTTTGAACAATTCATTTAATGGACGCTATAAGCGGTCATTTTTTCTTTGATAAATCGAATATAAAGATGCTTAAAAGTAGATTTAATTACGCGGGGCATTCCAAAATCAATTGGCATATATTTTGAGGGCAATTGCCAATCGTCTATTTGCAGTAAATCGGGATGTAAGTTGACGAATTCGATCGCATCAAGTTCCGGACAAATTCCCAATCGCATTGATGCAGCAAGGGTGGGTACTTTTTCTGAAGGAACATTTAATATTTCTGCTATGGCTCTATCTAAAGCAAATACATCTGCTGAGCAACCCAAAATCCCCAATTGACGGGGTTCGCCACCGCTAGGACCGTTGCCTTCATGACCAATAATGCCATCTATAATGGTTAAATTAGGATTAATAGCCTTTGCTGTTTCTACTAACATTTCTGCGAAACGGTTGGCATCTTTCCCCGCTTCCATATGCCACCAAGCTTTCATTTTGCCGGGTACGCAGCCAAATAGATTTTTTACTCCCAAAGTTAATACCAATTGTGCGTGAGACTTAACTTTAGGTAAATTGATAACTACATCAGCTTCCATCGTCTCTTTAGACAGCAGCAAATGATTAAATTTATCATTTACAATTTCATAGCGCTTACCATGAAACTCGACAACGGGAAGATTAAGTTCTTCTAAAATGCTTTCATATCCATTAGCCAAAGCTACTCCTTTAGCGCTACCAAAAGCAGGGCTGTCTCCCAAGAAAGGTTTACCACCAGCCTCGATTACCATAGCCGCCACAGCATAAACCATTTCCGGGCGGGTAGTACATTCCGCCGTAGGGCGCGAACCCGTGAGCAGATTAGGTTTGAGCAAAACGCGATCGCCACTTTTAACAAATGCTGTGATTCCACCCAACGGTTCGAGCAAGGTTTCCAAAGATTCCCTTAATGCTTCTACTTGATAAGAATTTGTCCTAATTAAACTGACAGATGGTGTTTGAGTCTGCATTGATTGAATTTTCCCCACTGCGGTTTTATCACAGCTTAGCTTAGTGGTTGTTAGTGGCTATAAGAGTTAGGAGTTAGGAGTTAGGAGTAATCGAGGTTAAAGGTTAAAGGTTGAAATATAAAGCTCAATTCACCATCCCCTATGCCCAATCCCCAATGCCCAATCCCCAATGCCCTATGCCCCATTCCCCATTCCCACAATCGTACTCATTTGCTCCAGATTTAATACTTGGGCTAATTCTTCTTCGTTCATCAACTTTTTTTCTAATACAATTTGTCGTAGAGATTTTCCTGTCTCTATTGATTCTTTGGCTATGGCTGCTGCATTGAGGTATCCTATATGAGGGTTTAGTGCGGTTACTAATGCCAAACTCGCTTCGGCATATGCCGAGCAACGTTCTGGTAAAGCAGTGATTCCTTTTATGCAGCGTGTTGTTAATGCTTGAATGGTGTTGCCTAATATTTCGATGCTGTGAATAAAATCGTAGGCAATCAAAGGCATCATTACATTTAGTTCTAATTGCCCTGCTTGTGCGGCATAATTAATAGCTGTGTCATAACCCATTACCTGAAAACACACCATTGATGTCATCTCAGCCATCACGGGATTATATTTCCCAGGCATAATCGAGGAACCAGGTTGTACTGGCGGTAGTTGAATTTCTTTGAAACCAGTTTTTGGTCCCGAATCCATCAGGCGCAAATCATGAGATATTTTGACTAAATCTTGAGCCAGATTTCGTAAAGCACC
>JBCCLY010000398.1:0-4606 GCA_039026655.1 Cyanobacteria bacterium P01_C01_bin.38
TCCATAATCGCCACTGTATTCTATCTTGGTACCATCTCTTCTAATACCATAAAAACGACGTTTATCCTTGTTTACATGGACTTCAACAACATCGCCTAAATGCTTGGAGTGTAAAGTAATAACTCCATCTTTAATAGTATGAAATTTTGAGTTATGTGTAGGCATTGATATTTTTAATGTAAAAATTAGTACTTTTGTAGCACTAGTATATTCTTTAAATTCTTTACCATCAATAGCTATATCTTAAAATTTAAAATATAAATAATGGTGCGTTACGCTTTGCGATAGCGCACCCTACGAAAATCTAAAATTAATTACTTCGTTGCCATAACCGCTGAATTTCTCCAATACTCTTCTGATTTGGTGCTGATAAGGTTTTCGCGGATGGATTGAGTTGTGCGCCGGGAATGTTCTGATTCCAAGGGCTATCAGGTATAGTTTTTAAGTCAATATTATTATTTGTAGGTCGAAAACCGTATTTCACAAAGACTTTTTGTTGTTCTGGTTGAGTTAAGAAATTAACAAACTTTTTCGCAGCTTTTGCGGTACTATTATCAACGTTTTGACGGACAATTGCAGCGGTTGCAACTGTTTCTACTGTAGGATTTAAGTAATAAATTTGATAGGGTTTACCTTGATTTTTTGCGGATTGCTGCCAGCGAGAAAGCGCAATACTTTCATAAACTGTTGCAACATCAGCATCATTAGAACCGCGAGTGATAAACTCTTGTAAAAGAATATCTGTTGAACGCGGTGGTTGATAAACTGATTTTTTTACTGTACTAAATAAGGATGTTACAGCGGGATTATTGTAATCTATATTATTAGGATTATTAGCATTGAGTTTTGACATTGCCCACAAACTTAAAGTAGCTTGAGCGCTATTAGAACGAGTAGGATTTGTAATTAAAAAATCGAAACTACCCCAATTATTTTTTCCTCCTACGGCTTGCCAACTATTGGCTTGCATTGCTTGTTCTATTCGCTGCCACGAAAAATTATTGTTAGGGAAAAGAGCATTGCCTCTTTCTGGCCAAGCAATGGCGACAAGTAAAGTTTTGGCAATAGGTTGGGGTTCGTTATAAAAAGCTTCGCTGTTATTTTGCGCTTGATATCGCTGGTTTAATTCATCAAGTAATTCTCCAGAAGCTGGCATCAAAATGGTAGGATTAAAATCGTTTTTTTGGTCGATGAACTTGTTAACGATATCTTGTGAACCTTGAAATTTAAGTTCTATTTTAATATTAGGATTTTCTTGTTCAAATAATCGTTCTAGCTGTTCAAGTGGTGCTTGTAATTCCGTACCGCTAACGATAACAACAGTTTGCTGTAAACCGGGAATGGGAGCATAAGCTAAACCTAATGCTGCGAGGATAATACCAGCAGAAGTTAAAGCGCGATTTTTAAGATTAGAATTATTTTTTTTCATGTTTATTAAAGAAGATTAGGATAAAAAACCTTACTAGGCGCGAAGTACGCAGAGGAAAGATTTTAAAAGAGAAAAATTTATGTAGTGGGAGCATCTTGCTCCCTGTCTCTCAAATTTCATCTTGTTTCCTTAATCATTTCCTAACCAGAAAAGCAAAGTTATCTTGCAAGCTAGTAAGTTCATCTGTAGAAGCTTGTAACTGATTAACTTGTTGAGGATTTGTTAAATCGGCAGTACGCAATTTATTTTGAATTTGTTGCAATACTCCAGCAGAATCTTGAATTAAAGTATAGAGACTGGTAATTTGAGCGGTGCGAGCATTTTTACCTTCTTCCGCTAACTTAATATTGCGCTGTAAACTGTTGCTAAGTTGAATTAAATGTTGACGTGCAATACCGGAAGAGGAAGAACGTTTACTTTCTACTTCCTGGAATTGCTGTTGTAAATCGTTAACTGACAATAAAGAATTAGCACCGTGAATTCTTCTACCTAATTCGTTAATCTTAGTTGGTAATTCAATTGCTCTTTGACAAGCTTCTTGTACTGCTACCAATAAATCCATTTCAAAAGAACCGCGACTTAATAATTGATTCGCTTCTTGACGTAGTGTTTCTGCTTTTTCTGCTAAAGTTTTCGCCGAAGTTTGCAGCATTTCTAATTCTCTTTGTATCTGCTGCTGGGCAATTTTTTGAGCATCAGGTTCCCTTGACTTCATAACAGCAGCACCACCTGTCGCTACTGCTGCGGCTGCTGGTAAAGCAACAAAATTAGGTAATCCAACAAAGCGAACACCGGCAACGAGAAGAATACCACCGGCAAGTACGGCAATTGGGTAATAAAGAGGGTTTGTAAGTTTCATAATTAAATTGGTAATTGGTAATTGGTAGTTGGTAGTTGGTGGTTGGTGGTTGAGAAGGGGAGATAAAGAGAAATAATTACTAACTTACTACTCTTAACTCGCAACTCCTAACTCCTAACTCCTAACTCCTAACTCCTAACTTTCTTAAAATTCAACTTGTAAATCTGCCATTAAGGAAGAAATAGTTTCAGGATTGCCTTTGCGGTAATAACCTCCATTTAATTCGGCTATTTGTTTGAGTACGTCGGGGTTGAATTCTCCTTCGTTTCCATAACCTACTGTGAAAAAGGCTATACGTTTATCGCTGCTAAAGTTACTTTTTTCCAATTCTTGACTCAATTGCTCTAAATTGATCTTGGAATTGGAGTCGTCACCATCTGTGAGTATGATTACAGCGTTAATGGCATCTTTACGAAGGTTTTTCTCCAACCAGTTACGGGCTTCTAATGCAGAATCGTACAGCCGAGTACCTCCGTCAGCTTTTAAGCTACCGATAAATTTCAATCCTGTACTTTGCCCTTGAGGAGTGCCGTTAACTTTTACTGGAGGGCGTATTTGAGTATCAAAGTCAATTATTGCTATTTGCTCTTTTGGCCCTAAGCTTTGAATATAGTTGCGTAAGGTGTTTTGTACTGCGGGTAATTTATCACCTGACATGGAACCGGAAGAGTCTACAACTACAACTACTTGTGAAGGTTTTTTGGCGAATTCTTGCCAAGATTTGAGCATTGCTGCTACTACTTGCGGCTGTGGGGGACGCAAGGAATCATATTTTACGTCTGGTTTAACGCCAAATTGCGAGTTAAATTTGGCACCTAGTTCTACTCCTGGTACCCCTGGTCTTAATCCTAATTCTGTAGCAATTTTTTGTGCTTGAGGAGTTCTTAAATATTCAATTACTTTTTCTGCTGCGGCTTTTTCGTCTGCATTTACCCAGGTTCCACTAGGTAAAATTGCCCGCATATTTGATGTAAATGTGGCTTGGGGATAAATCGCCTCAAACCGAGTTTGACCGGGTTGTAAGTTGGAGTTGACTTGAATTACCGATGATTCATATACAGAACCGATGGATGCCCAAAAGGAACCGTTTTTCACCATGTCGGTAGCTAAAGTATTTGTCGAAACTCCATAACGAGTTACTTTACTTTGAATTTTTTGAATTTGATTTTGATATTTTTGTACGTCTGCTGCTGTTAATTGTTCCGGTCTTTTTCCGGATACGCTGGTAAATTGTGCTACTAGTGTTTGCAAGCCAGAATTAGAACGAGTAGGTGCTGTATGAACAAAGCTAATTGGTAACTGAGGGCTGCTAGCGTCAAGTTCTTTATGTGTTTTCGCAGTTACCAAAGTTTTGTATAAATCTTCCTGCTTGCGTAATCCAGCAGCTACATCAGCAGGAGCCATAAATACCATCGGGCTATTTGCAATTAGCGGTGCATCGGTAATTTCAGGAATATAATTTTGTCCGGGGAAGATTTGATTAAATTGATAAAGTAGCTGTGAATGATAAATTTCTCCATCAACGGAAACTAATGTAGGAAATTTCGCATCATCCGGTTGTAAAGTTCCTGCTTTAAGTTGCTGCGACAAAGAAGTCATTTCTGCCACTACATCCCCACTACCTTTAGCTTCACAGTTGAGGTAGAAAGCTTTATCGTTATCTAATTTAGGTTTTGTAGCGTTAAATTGTTCGGCAGCTTGGTTACAAAATTCTTTTAAAGCGCTTCCTACCAAGAATTTTACTTCAAAGCCTTCCTTGGAATCACCTGTATCACAAGCACTAAGAAATAAAGCACTTAAAACAGATATAGATATAGAAATATTCCGAAAATTTTTCAAAATTGGATTCTTCATAAAAATAACAGTAAATTTACTTAGCGGTTAATCTTTATAAGAGATTATTTAGTAATAGATTTCCCTTAAATGTCAAAAAATTAACAAGTTGAGAAAAAACGCGTAATATGATTTCTGCAAGCTTCCCTCACAGATGGCATTTTTGAGCTTGATGCATACTACTTAATCAGTCTGCTACTGCAAATTTATGAAAAAAGCCCATTTACGGAAAGGCTATTTTTTAGCTATTTGACAGATTTACCCTTTCCTTAAACAAGATTTAATTTTTGTACAAAAAGTATTCGGTTTGCAAAGTATAGAGAATTTATATTTTTTAGCCTACTTTGAAGCAAGTTATTGCGATCGATTTATTCTGAAATGATATTCAAAACTTAATTTAACCTGATATCTTGCACCATTCGCAACAACCTAAAAGAAACCCGGTTTCTTGTAGGTTAGACAACGAGATAATAGTATTTTCACGA
>JBCCLY010000399.1:0-4599 GCA_039026655.1 Cyanobacteria bacterium P01_C01_bin.38
CGGTTCGATTTGGATAGGAGATGAATTTGGGCCGTTTTTACTTCACTTTGATTCGACAGGAAAGTTGATTGAAGCACCGATCGCCACTCCAAATTTTGATTCTAGCAATGAATCACTAGTAAGATCGCCACAAAATCCCGACGTGCTTTTCAATACTCTCGATGGTGAACCACCGTTGGTTATAGCCCACCGTGGTGCTAGCGGAGAATTACCAGAACATACTTTGGAAGCTTATCGTCTCGCTATTACTCAAGGTGCTGATTTTGTCGAACCGGATTTGGTAATTACCAAAGATGGTGTATTGATTGCGCGTCACGAACCAATGTTGGATGATACCACTAATATTGCTGAGGTATTTGGCGAGGAGCGTAAATCTACAAAACTCCTTGATGGTGAAGAAGTTACGGCTTATTTTGCTGAAGATTTTACTTTAGAGGAAATTAAGCAGTTAAGAGCTGTACAGCCTCGCGATTTTCGCAACCAATCTTTTAATGGTGAGTTTGAAATTCCCACTTTAAAAGAAGTTATCGAACTTGTACAGCAAGTAGAAGCCGAAACCGGGGAAAAGGTAGGAATATATCCAGAGACGAAACACCCAACTTTCTTCGACGAGCAAGGTTTATCTTTGGAAGAGCCGTTAATTCAAACTTTGCAAGAAACTGGTTTTACCGACTCTAGCAGAATTTTTATTCAGTCTTTTGAAGTTGCCAATCTGCTCGATTTACAAAATAATTTGCTTCCCAATGCTGGTTTAGATTTACCCTTGGTACAGCTTTTGGGTGATGTCGAAGATAATTTTATCAATGAAAATGGCGGCGGTTTTTCGGTGCCTTACGATATTGTCGCGAATTTCAGCAATCCCGATTTTGATGCAGCAGATGCACAAGCGATTTACGGCGATTTTGTGAGTGTAGTTCCCGATTTTGGTCAAGATGTCACTGGTGATGGTATTCCCGATACGACTTATCAAGATTTAGCTACCAAGGAAGTCTTTGATTATATCGGTGAAACCTACGCTGAAGGTGTTGGTCCTTGGAAAAACAGTTTTGTGTTAAGAGAATCTATAGATAATCCTGTGGATGCTGACGGTGATGGAAATGCAGAAATTACTACTCAACTTACCGGAGAAGTTCGTCCTTATGTAGAATGGGCGCATGATGCGGGTATGCAAATTCATCCCTACACTCTGCGAAATGAAGAACGTTATTTAACTTTAAACCCCGACGGTACGGTACAAACTCCCGGAGGTGAATTTGAACAGTTTATTGAATTAGGTGTGGATGGTTTCTTCACCGATTTCCCCGAAACTGGCAGAATTGCGGTTAACCAAGAAATTGTTCCTTCTAATCTGGCTTCATCTCGCGGTTTTGAAGGAATGGCTTTTAGTCCCGATCGCGATACCTTATATCCTTTATTAGAAGGTGCGGTAGAAGGAGATCCTTCGGATGCTTTACGAATTTACAAATTTGATGCCGAAACCAGCAAGTATAAAGGCTTAATTGGTTTCTATCAAACTTCAGTTCCCACTCATGCAATTGGTGATTTTACTCCTATCAACGAATCAGAATTTTTAGTTATAGAGCGGGATAGCAAGCAAGGTGATGAAGCCGAGTTCAAGAAAATTTTCAAAGTTGATATTTCTGATATAGATGAAAACGGGTATGTAGAGAAATCAGAAGTCGTCGATTTATTGAATATTCAAGATCCTAACGACCTCAATAACGACGGTGAAACTACTTTTACATTTCCTTTCGTCACTATCGAAGATGTTTTAGTTATCGACGAAAACACAATTTTGGTTGCTAACGACAATAATTATCCCTTTTCAACCGGACGCGATGAGGGTATCGATAACAATGAAGTCATCCTCCTAGAGTTAGATAAACCCTTAGATTTAGATCCGCGTTTGGGTAGAATTGCTATTCAAAGCGAAGAATCTAAACTGATTGCGGGTAGCGATGGTGAAGATTTATTTGTTGCTGGAGATAACTTCGAGGGTGATAATAATATTCTGTTTGCTGGTGCTGGTGATGATGAAATCGATTTAGCTTTTGGTGGAATCAACAACCGAGTTGATGCTGGAAGCGGTGATGATGTAATTTATGCAGGTAATCAAAACCGTATTCTTGGTGGTGCAGGTGACGATAAATTCTTTGCATCGGGGGGCGATAATATCATTTCTGGTGGCGCAGGTGCCGATCAGTTTTGGATTGTCACTGGAGAAATTGCTAAAGATATGAATACCATCGTTGATTTTGAAATTGGTAGTGATGTAATTGGTATTTTAGGTAGTGCTGGTTTGGGAATTGATGCTGATACTCTCAAATTAACTGAAATGGATGGTAATACTGAAGTTGCTTTTGGCGGAAATACTTTAGCGATGGTTAATGGTGTTACTGGTTTGGATGTTGGTGAGAGCTTTGTATTTGCTTGATATTTAGCCCCCTTTTTTAAGGGGGTTGGGGGGATCTCAATTTGCCAGATACTGCGTAATTGTTTGTACATATTCGTGATGTCGGCGCAGTTATGGAGACGTAGCACTGCTACGTCTCTACACTATTGATGTGAATAATTTAATATCTGTGCGGTTTTTGTATCTGTTTTTTATAATTTCTATAAATAAATCAAAAACAAAAAATAATATTTAATTGATTTTTTTAACAAAAATAAATTCAAATTTGTAAATTAAAATCTTAATTTATACAGTTAAATATAATGTTTTAAGTAAAATTACAGCTTCATTTAATTTAAACATAACTTATTTTTCAATAAATTCCAAATATAGCTCGTATTTAACTACAAAACAATCTTTAATCAATTACTGTAAACCTATTTGAAGTAGGTTTGCAATATTTTTTATCTTTTCTTATAAATAACAAAATCAATCTTACTATTTTCGAGAATACTCCTAAAGTAAGAAGAAATAAAAACAATTTTCTAATAAGTGAAAACCTTATTTACCTAAACTTAACTTATATTTAACTCAAAAATAAGCCATTAAAAACAGTTTCTATATATCTTTGTATTTGTAAGCATGAATTAGCGAGTAATATTTCTTGCTTTGACGAATTAAGTAAAAACTAATAGACATTTAATAAAAAATATGGCTAACAGTACTAACGGTAATCACGTTATTTTCGTTCACCCAGATGGAACCAGTCCATCTCATTACGCGATCGCCAGATTTGTTCAAGAAGGTCCCGATGGCAGATTGAATTGGGACAAATTAGAAAATGCTGGTGTGTACTTAGGGCACATGGAAGATCAGCTTGGTGGAACTTCCAATGGTGGTGCTGTTACTCACGCAACTGGTGCGAAGGTTTATGCGGAATCTTTTGGTTTAGAAGAGGATGGTTCTGAAATTACTCCTCTGTCTGGTAATGTCGGTAAAACTATCGTTCAGGAAGCGGTAGATGCTGGTAAAGTTACCGCTCTGGTACAGTCTGGAGCAATTTACGAACCAGGTACGGCTGCATTTGTCGCTCAAGTTGGTGAGTTAATTGATGAAGAAGGAAATCGCACTCCTCCCCGTGGCAGAACTGGTGATATTACCAAACAAGTAATTGAATCTGGAGTTGATTTTATTCTTGGTGGTGGAGAAGCAGCACTTTTACCCGAAGGTACTGACGGTTTCCACGGTAGTGCTGAAGAATTAGACGAACTCGGTTCCCGTTTACAAAGACCTGATGAGAATTTAATCGAATTAGCTAAGAGCAACGGTTATACCGTAGTTTATACAGAAGAACAGCTTAACGATTTACTCGATCCTTCAAAATATCCAGAACCACCTCAAAAAGTTCTGGGTGTATTTGCTCCCATCCATACCTTTAACGACCGTCCAGAAGAAGTTTTAGAGGAACGAGGATTACCTTTATATCTGGAAACTGCTCCTACTATCGGGGAAATGCTCGCGGTTACTCAGCAGTTAATGGAGCAGCATCCTAATTTTGATAATGGTTCGATCGCCATTGTTGAAGAAGAAGGAACCGATAACTTTGGTAATAACAATAATTCTTCGGGAACCCTCGAAGCAATGATTCGGAGTGATGCAGCAATTGGGGAAGCCTTAGAATTTGTTGATAAATATTCCAATACCTTATTAATAACTGCTGCCGATAGCGATGCCGGTGGTTTAGAAGTACGGGACCCCCTTGAATCTGGAGAACCTGTAGGAACCATCAATCAAAATCCTACCACCGAACCACGTCCTACTCCTCTTGATGGTGTAGATGGTGCGAATACCTTACCATTTACCGCTGCACCCGATGCTAATGGAGATGTATTTAACTTTGGTATAGGTTGGGTTGGTACTCCTGATTTCCCCGGTGCGATTGTTTCTAAAGCTTCAGGGTTGAATGCCGATAAACTCCCTTCCACGGTAGACAATACCGGGATATATGAGTTGATGTATGAAACCTTATTCGATACCGAACTTGAGTCTCGCGTTTCCGCACCGACACCAGCACCGGAAGCAACCAAAGATACAGGCAACGTTATCTTTATTCATCCCGACGGTACCAGCCCTTCCCATTTCATGGCACTGCGAGACATCGATGAAGGCCCCGACGGAAGGCTCAATTGGGATAAAATGTCCAATGC
>JBCCLY010000400.1:0-4596 GCA_039026655.1 Cyanobacteria bacterium P01_C01_bin.38
AGCGATACCTAGCTTGAGATACGCTCTAATAAACAAATCTAGGTTTCCTTCCATCACTTCTTCAATCTGATTGGTTTCTACGTTGGTGCGTAAATCTTTGACTTGTTGATAAGGATGAAAGATGTATTCGCGGATTGGGTTGTTGACTACATTTTTGGAAGATGGTTTTTTGATATCTTTAAGCGCAACACCTTGAGTTTGCATTAGTGCGAATAGTTTACTTTTGACGACAGTTAAGGCTTGTTCCTTATTTTGTAATTGATTGCGTTCGTTTTTACTGGTAAAGGAAATACCAGTAGGGATGTGGGTTAAGTTAACTAAAACTCTTTGTCTATGACTATTAGCACTAGCAAACGGTAAATAAATCTCCAAATCCTTTTCCGGAATTTCAAAATCCATCGACTCATCCACAATTGGAATAACTTCTACCTTTGCAAAGCTGGTTTGAATTTGAGAATCTTTGCTAAAAGGTGAAATACGTCTTAGTTGATGAATTCCTTGCTCGGATTTGAGATTTCCATATGCGTACTCACCAAAAATTTCCAAAAGTGCATAGTTAAAGCCACCCCATTCTCCCAAAGATTCATCCACAAGCCGGATTTTGTAATAGCGGTTGTCACAACAACGAGAGTACATCCGCACCAGCATATTCACCCAATCTTGGGAATCTAAATCATTATTACCAGCAGTAATAGTAATGAAAGTCCCTTTATCATCAAAAGGTTGATTTAAAAGGTTTAAAATCTCGACGTGTTTGAGTTCGTTACTTAAGAAATTATAGTTAGCTATTAATTCTTGTTCTAACTGCTCGTCGGTTTCTGATTCTAAAAGTTCTAAAGCTGCTTTAATGTCATTTAAACGAGTTAGCCATTCTCGATATTGTTCTTGCTCGCAGAATATTAAATAATTTAATTCTTGAAGTGAGTTTTGAGCAATTACGTTATCTTGCCAAAATTCAGGTTTAACGAGTCGCTTTTCTAAATCCCGAATTCGTGCGCTTATTTGATGGATGCTAAAGACAGTCTTGAGGTTTGCTGAGGAATTTAGATAACATTTCGATTTCGCGTTTGACTTGTGTTAGTGCCAGCATGATTTTTTATTTTTTAAGACACGTTATATGGATTGTAGTACAAATTCAGGTCAAAGGTTAAAGGTTTGAGGTTTGAGGTTAGATTTCATTGCGGGTGGTGCGTGACGGCAGTTTCAAATTATCTCGTTGTGCTTTGATAATTTATTGGAGCCGTCACACACCCTACAATATTAATCGCGACAAAAAAAAGCAGGCTGTAAGCCTACCCGATAAATAAATTACTTTTTAAATGACAGGAAAAGGAGATAAGAAGAAGTATTTAAAATTCCTAACTCCTAACTCCTAACTCTTAACTCCTAACTCCTAACTCCTAACTCCTAACTCCTAACTCCTAACTCCTAACTCCTAACTCCTAACTCCTAACTACCTATGCCCTATGCCCAATCCCCATTCCCATCCAAAGATAGTTTTTTGTAACGAAATATTGCGCTTAAATAGAATTATTAGGCTATTGATTTCGGAATTTCGGCAATTATGACAATTTCAAATAGTAAATTCAAAGTTAATAAATCTGAGGAAGAGTGGAAGCAGGTGTTAACACCGGAACAATTTAAAGTTCTGCGGAAGCACGGTACCGAACCTGCTGGTACTAGTCCTTTGGATAAAAATTATGACAAGGGAACTTACGTATGTGCTGCTTGCGATCAGCCTCTTTTTAGTTCGGACACTAAGTTTAATAGCGGTACTGGCTGGCCTAGTTTTTACGCACCTATGGACGATGCAATTGAAACATCGGTAGATAAAAAGTTTTTTATGACTAGAACCGAAGTTCATTGCAGTAAATGCGGTGGACATTTAGGTCATGTATTTCCTGATGGTCCAAAGCCTACCGGACAGCGTTACTGTATGAATGGTGTTTCCTTGGAATTTAAGCCGGAAGAAGGTTAGTTTTTTGCGTAGGTTTAGCAAAATATTGAGTTAGATTTCATATTGTTGGAGACGTAAAATTTTACGTCTCTACACATTAATTTGTTACTATTAATCATTGCTATTGTTGCAGAAAATTTAATTACGAATTTACCAAACTTCAGCCATATCTAAAATAAATCCCGGTAATATATCCCCACCCGATAAAGAAGCAAGATTATCTAATATTTCAACATCAAAACCTTGTCTGTATATTTCAACTTTGCAATTTTTACGGTCAATTAACCAGCCCAACTTTGCTCCATTTTCAATATATTCCTGCATCTTTTCTCGCAAAGGTTTCATATTATCAGAAGCAGAACGCAATTCTACAACAAAATCGGGACATATAGGAGCAAAACCTTGTTTTTCTTCCTCTGTTAAAGCTTCCCAACGTTCTAATTTTACCCAAGAAGCATCCGGGGAAAGTATTGCATTATTAGGTAAATGAAATCCTGTAGATGAACTAAAAGTTATTCCTAAATTAGTTTGACGATTCCAAATCCATAATTGTGCGGTAATATTCGCATTTATTGCTCCTGCTTCACCTCCAAATAAAGGCTTTATCCTTAATTCTCTTTCTTTGGTTCGTTCTAATCTTATATCGCGATTGGCAACTGCAAGCTCTTTGAATTGTTCGTCAGTGACTTTGAAAGATTGAGGAATAATCACAGTGGGATTAAGCATGAGTTGAAACTGGAATTGGGTTACTTGTATAGTGTTATATAGCATTCCTAAATCATTTGTGAGATTTTAGAAACCCGGTTTTTTCAAAAAATCGGGTTTCTAGCACCTAGCTTTCTCACGACTCATTTAGGATTGCTATAGTTTAGCGTTTAATATTAAAGCTGGTCGCAGTTTTAACGGTATAATTATTATCTGTATTTAATTATTTTTTCTAAGTCCTGTAATTAAAAAAAGCAATCCAAATAATGAAGAGAAGATATTTTTTAGAAGCTTCTGGAGTAATATTAGGTGCTGGATGGTTATCGCAATATTTAATTGGTAAGTCAGAAGTTATAGCAACTGCTGGTAATGAATTTGATATTAGTAAAACAGAAGAAGAATGGCGCGAAATTTTGACACCTGCACAGTTTTATGTATTGCGTAAACATGGAACCGAACGCCCTCGCAGCAGCCCGCTTGATAAAAAATATGCGAAGGGTACTTATGTATGTGCTGGATGTGACTTACCGCTATTTAATTCTGATACTAAATTTAACAGCGGTACGGGTTGGCCTAGTTTTTATGCTGCTATTGCTGGGGCAGTTGATACATCGGTGGATAATTCATTTTTTATTAGACGTACTGAAGTTCATTGCCATAGTTGCGGCGGACATTTAGGTCATGTATTTAACGATGGTCCTAAACCTACTGGTAAACGCTACTGTATGAATGGGGTGGCGTTGAAGTTTGTTGAAGCTTGAATTTGTTAACGAGTGTTAAGGCGATCGCATTAATTAAATCTGACGGTGTTGCGCGATACTACATAAAACCATAGTAATCACTTAAAACTGCATTTTAAAGAAAAGGATTTTTCTTACGAATACCTTCTAAGCGAGATGGATGCTTCCACTCGCTACCAGGATTGACTCTGTAGCTGTTGGTACGCTTACCATCTGCTTTCTTCTTTTGTAAAATTCCCGCATCACAAAGAACTCTTAATACCTCTAATATCATCCGCTGGCTTATTCCACATACAGCGGCCATTTTAGCTTGGGAAGCATCGCATCCTCTTTCTGGACTCTCTCGACGTGCGACATGAGCCAGTACGCGAAATTCGTAGAGATTTAAGCCATATTCATCTAACTCTCCTCTTACAAAAAGAACTTTTTTGTCATCAGGAGGAGGTGTCCAGTTTTTCTTGGGCTTTGGATTTTGTCTGCGTACATTTTTCGGCATAGGAAAATTTGTAAAGAATTGTATCAGTTTTATCTAAAGGAAATGCATCAACTTAAACAGTCCATACTTACATCAGGATCTACTTCAACAGGGTTTACTTCAACGTGATGTACTTAGTATGCTGCCCGAAGTCATAAATAACTATGTTTCCCCATGCTTATATTATTATGCTTTCGGATGCGTAAGATAATTATGTCTACCGAAGACATATGTGATTGTGCTTTCGGGTGCGTACAATAGCGTTTCAAAGCACTGCTACGAATGAGGTACAGTAATTTCAGTTAACTTTTTTAATTTAAGGAAACTGTATAGATATGGAAACGCTTATTAATAATTGGACGGTTATTTATTTCGATGGTGCAGCCGAGCCAAGTAATCCAGGTCCAGCAGCGGGTGCAGCAGTTATCGATTTGCCGACGGGGGAATCGCTTATCGCTACTTTAGATTTGGGAATACAGACTAATAATGTTGCCGAATATTCGGGTGCAATCGCCGGATTAAAAAAAGCTTTAGAACTTGGTTGCAAGCGGGTTAAGCTTTTTGGAGACAGCCAGTTAGTGATTTACCAGTTGTCTGGAAGGTACGGTGTAAAAAATGCTGTTCTCAAGCTGCTTCACTCTGAAGCAACACAATTATTAACACAGTTTGAAGAGTATTCATTAGATTGGATACCACGAGCGCAAAATAGCCGTGCCGAT
>JBCCLY010000401.1:0-4595 GCA_039026655.1 Cyanobacteria bacterium P01_C01_bin.38
AAGACGTGCATCGTTTGAAACAAGATTTTCCCCATTTATTTATTGAAATCAACGGTGGATTTAAAAGCTTAGTTCAGGTACAGCAACACTTACAATCAGTTGATGCCGTGATGATTGGACGTGCGGCTTACGACAATCCCTATCTTTTCGCCACCGTAGACAAAGAATTTTACACCGAAGATGCCTCGTTTTTAAACAGACATGAAGTTGTCGAAAATATGTATGATTACATAGACAAATGGACGAGTAAAGGATTGAAACTTAATAAAATTACCAGACATATGCTGCAACTTTTTACTGGCATACCTGGAAGTCGTGCATGGAAACAGCACATTACCGAAAACTCCTGTCGCTTCGGAGTTGGTTCCGAAATTGTGCGGCAAGCTTTGGCGAAAGTGCCGGGATGAGTAAGGGAGGGGGAAGAGGGGGAAGAGGGGGTAGAGGGGGTAGAAATGATTTTTAATTCTTAACTCCTAACTCCTAACTCCTAACTGTTCACTGCTCACTGATAACTGTTCACTGGTCGCGGTTCGCTGGTACTTTAATTAGTATTGGCACTTAATTAGCACTAAAAGATTTATATATGAATATTCGCACTGTTTCAACTCAGCCTTTCGATGACCAAAAACCGGGTACTTCGGGGTTGCGGAAGAAGGTTAAGGTTTTTCAGAAAGCTAATTATTTAGAAAATTTTGTGCAATCAATTTTTGATAGTCTGGAAGGTTATCAAGGACAAACTTTGGTTGTGGGTGGTGATGGTCGTTTCTACAACCGCGAAGCTATCCAAATTATTCTAAAAATGGCTGCTGCTAATGGTTTTGGACGAGTATTGGTAGGTGAAAACGGTATTCTCTCTACTCCTGCTGTTTCCTGCATTATTCGCAAATATAAGGCTTTTGGCGGGATTATTCTTTCTGCTAGTCATAATCCAGCTGGTCCCGATGAAGATTTTGGGATTAAGTACAATACCGATAATGGTGGCCCGGCACCAGAAAAGATTACGGAAGCTATCTACAATCGCAGTAAAACCATTGATGGTTATAAGATTTTAGAAGCAGAAGATGTTGATTTAAGTAAGACGGGAAGTTTTGAACTTGGTTCGATGACGGTGCAAGTCATTGATTCAGTATCGGATTATGTGGAGTTAATGCAGTCGCTGTTTGATTTTGACAGCATTCGTCAACTGTTAACTTCGGGTGATTTCCGGATGTGTATGGATTCCCTACACGCGGTAACGGGACCTTATGCTTATGCTTTGTTTGAGCAGCGTTTGGGGGCAACAGAGGGAACTGTACGTAGCGGTAAACCTTTGGAAGATTTTGGTGGCGGACATCCAGATCCGAATTTAGTTTATGCTCATGAATTAGTTGATATTCTATTTGCAGACAACGCTCCTGACTTTGGTGCTGCTTCCGATGGAGACGGCGATCGCAACATGATTTTGGGACGCAATTTCTTTGTAACTCCCAGCGATAGTTTAGCTGTGTTAGCTGCAAACGCGAAGCTGGTACCGGGTTACAGTTCGGGCTTGGCTGGTGTAGCGCGATCGATGCCTACTTCTGCGGCTGTTGATAGAGTAGCTACCGAAATGGGAATTGATTGCTATGAGACTCCTACTGGTTGGAAATTCTTTGGCAACCTTTTAGATGCAGATAAAGCTACTCTTTGCGGTGAAGAAAGTTTTGGTACTGGTTCCAATCATGTACGGGAAAAAGATGGACTTTGGGCTGTTTTATTTTGGCTAAATATTTTAGCTTCTAGAAAACAGTCAGTTGAAGAAATCGTCAAAGAACATTGGAAAACCTACGGACGTAATTATTATTCAAGACATGATTACGAAGGAGTAGAAACAGATAAAGCTAATACCTTAATGGAAAATCTGCGTTCTTCTTTATCTTCAATGAAGGGCAAGAAATTTGGTAATTATACAGTAGAGTATGCCGATGATTTTAGTTATACAGACCCTGTAGATAGCAGCGTCAGTAAAAAACAAGGAATTAGAATTGGTTTTACCGACGGTTCAAGGATTGTATTCCGACTTTCCGGTACGGGTACTCAAGGAGCAACTCTGAGAGTTTACTTAGAAAGCTACGAACCAGATAGTACAAAACATAACCTCGATCCTCAAGAAGGATTAGCAGAATTAATTACCCTTGCCGACGAAATAGCTCAGATAAAAGCCAATACCGGAAGAGATGAGCCTACTGTTATTACCTAATTTTTAGATGACTGGGAGAGGGGGTAGAGGGGGTAGAGGGGGGAGAGTGGGTAGAATTTACAATTCCTAACTCTCAACTCCTAACTCCTAACTCCTAACTCCTAACTCCTAACTATTCGTAATTATTCAATTTAGTTAAAAAGCTTTAACAAGCTGCTGTTGATGTTTGGGAAGATGCCTTCGTTTTTGTGCAATTAGCACGCGATAAATTTCATCTTTATGTATAGCTTTGATAGATGAAAAGATAGTACGGTGCAATAAAATTTTCATGGCTATATTAACAGCCATGTTTAAGTTAATAGATTATGCAATATTAAGGGCAATATTTTCCTCATCCGTATGTTCCGGTAGCTACTGCTTGTGGTTGTTGCTGCATTAAATTCATTAAATCGTCAACTCCTTTTTGCAGATACCGCGTTACAGTCATTGGGCTAGTACCAATTTTCTTCGCTGCATCTTTACGAGAAAATTCTTTCAAAAATACTAATTCTACTGCCATGCGAGGCTTTTCTTCTAACATACCCATAGCGCCGTGGAGTTGCTGACGCTCTTCTTCTAAATGCTGTTGAGCCGCTGTTTGGGGACAAGGTAGAGCTTCACCCAATGTGATTTGACAATCGACGTAGTTAACTACGGTTGCATCCAAGCTCAAAGGCATTCTATTCTGCACCGCTAACTTGGTTTCTTGCCATTCCAAAACTGATACATTAAGCTCTCGGGCAATTTCCAAATCTTTAGGTTGTCTTCCTAAAATATGCGCTAATTCTTTGCGTATTTTCTGTCCTTCATTGTATAATTCCTGCCAACGACGGGGAATTTTTAATAAAGTACTGCGATCGCGCAAAAAGTGCAGCATTTCACCCCGAATATAGGGCACAGCAAAAGAACTAAATGCATATCCTTGAGTGGGATCGAAACGTTCAATTGCTCTGATTAAACCGAAGTAACCAATTTGTTCCAAATCTTCATAAGGTTCGTTACATTGATGGCTAAATTTATGAGCCATTTTTCGTACTAAACCACTATGCAATTTCACGAGTCTGTTACGAAGTCTAATAGAAGGATTCTGGTGATATAGACATAATAATTCCATACCATCAGACCGGAGAGAGGACTGAATTACTGCCATACAATTTCCTTTAGGGACTCTTTTTCCTGTTAAAAACTGAGCCGAGTAAAGATTTATCAAAGCTGTAATTATTTTCTAAGCTAATCCTTTTTCACACCATTCGTTGTTCTACTGAAATTACTAGGTGGGACACCTCTTGCATACGTATATGTACGCATTAAAGCTATCTTCACACTAAAGGTTTATATGTCAAGATAACTTCTTACTATTCCCTCAAAAGTTTAACTAGAGTGACGATAATAGATTATTAAATTCTTCTTAAGAGAACCTATAACTTAACTAATGACTGAACATGAATTTAATAATTTGCGTAAAAATAGGAGAAGAACAATATCTCAATTAAGAACTTATTGTAAATATGAGTAATACGAGCAATTTCCGAAACGCCATTCGCGACGCAAAAAATCAAGCCCTTGTGGGACCAAACGTAATTGCCAATGCACTTCCTTACGTAGGTGGTGGTTTAGTACTTACTGCTTTGGGAACTTATGGTGGATTAGGTGTTATCCGCAATAATCCCGAATTGTTTTATCCGACTCTCATTGGTGCGGTAATCGTAGAACTAATTTTGTTCTTCGTCGCTCAAAATGTAGCTTCTAAAGGTAATAAGCAAGTTGCACTACCTCTACTAGCAGCCTATAGCCTCTTATCTGGCTACACCCTGAGCGGATTAGTATTTCTAGCGCTGAGAACTCAAGGAGTAGGCATTGAAGGCATAGGTATAGCCGCCCTTGGTTGTGGAATAACCTTCATTGCTGCCCGTCAAATTGGTTCCAACCTTTCCGACGCTGACGGTATGGCTTTAACAAAAACCGTCCGTTTGGGTGTAATTGCCTTATTCGCAGTTTTAGTTATTCAATTACTTCTTTCCTTCTTTGGCGTATATACCCCTGGATGGTTAGAAATCGGTATTTCTGGCATAGGTGTATTATTATTCGCTGGTGCTGCCGTAGTTGACTTTTACGTATTACCTCGTACCTACACAGACGACGAATACTTACCCGCAGCATTATCGATGTACCTTACCTACATCAACTTATTCATCTTCATTTTGCGTCTATTAATTGCAATTAATGGCGGCAGTAGAGATTAAGAAAGTTAGGAGTTAGGAGTTAGGAGTTAGGAGTTAGGAGTTAGGAGTTAGGAGTTAGGAGTTAGGAGTTAGGAGTTAGGAGTTAGGAGTTAGGAGTTAGGAGTTAGGAGTTAGGAGTTAAGAGTTAGGAGTTAGGAGTTAGGAATTTTAAATAC
>JBCCLY010000402.1:0-4581 GCA_039026655.1 Cyanobacteria bacterium P01_C01_bin.38
CGCTTGGGCCAGTCCGATGAAGAGCGGTATTCCTATGGCAAGGGCAACCGGTGTGCCGACGGCTGTGGACGAGCCGATGTAGGCGGAGGGATTAGCCGACGGGATACCGGCTCGTAAAGTGGGTGGTCCTGAAATGTCTGAACTGGAAGCGGCGATTACGGCCAGAATTACCACGCCGCCAGCGCTGAATCCCGTAATGTAGTGGGCAATCATGCCGAATCCGAAGGCTATGATACCATGCACCAGCGGCGCAATGAAGGCATATAGGGCGTACCACTGACCCACCTTACGCAGTTCGCCGATTCTTGCCGTGGCTTCCATACCCATTACCAGCATCAATATTGATAGCAGCCCACGGAAGAGGGGGTCGAAAAAGCTTTCATAGACACTTTCTGGTCGGGTTAGTATGCCTAGAGCCAGCCCGAGCAACAGTGCCGATAGCGCAGAACCCTGGAGGCTTTCCTTGATGATGGGCCATATCTTGACTCGTTCGGCATCCCGCTTGGGATACCCGCTTGCGATAATGCCCTGCCCACTGGAATACCCGCCTGTGGTACCGGGCTGATTGTTGGGATACCCGCTTGTGGAAAAGCGCTGCTCGCTGGGATACCCGCCTGCGGCAATGCTCTGCCCGGCAGCAAGATACTTCTGTTTGCTCAGAGCCTCGTCTGAGGTATTGCGCCGCTTGCTCTTATAAACGCTGGCCAAGACTATTGCAGTCACGAGCGCTGGAATGTCCATGAAGGGATAGAGCGCGGCGGCCCAGGGTTCGTATGTGATGCTTTCAGTTTCCATTATCGTCAGGGCAGCGGCGAGGGTAGAGCCACTCACGGCACCGAACAAGCCCGCAGTAGCAATGGCATCCAGAGTTTTGACATTCGGCAGCTTGGCCAACGTGTAGCGCCCGATGAACACGATCAAAATCCCTACTATCGTGGCGAACACTGCGGGCAACAACATCTCTAACAGATTGGCATTGCGGATTGCAATACCGCCGCTCAGACCAACTTTTATGAGCAGCATGAAGACGATGAACTTATAAATCGGATCTGGAACTTGCAGTCGGCTATTGAGGGCGGCAACAATCATACCACCAATCAGAAAGCCGAGTGTTGGGGACTGCAACTTGTCTAGGAAGAGCGTTAAGAAATTGGACAAAAAATCCATGTTGTAATTCTCCTTAATCAAATTTTAGGGGTCATGACGGTAGGCAAGCATTGCCTCGAAAAACCGCTTTATTGTCATCACAGCCAAAACTTGCTTTATGCTTATTGCCCCAATTGCTGTGACGAGTACCCATAAGAATTTATTTAAGAGAAAAATTCTCATGAGAACCCTTGACTTTTACTCTTCTATAAAACGGTTTGAAATCATAAACTCTTGCACCGCCTTCACATTTATGTGCGGTTCTTGCTACGTGCATGGGTTTGCGTAAGACCAAGTAGAACACCCATTACATCTATAAAGACTAAATTTTCTGGGTCTATTTGTTTAACTTGTTTCCAATATTCACTTCTTAAATTTTGGACTTGTTCAGTCCTTGCTTAGTTAGTACGCAGCGTTTTAATTTAAGTGTTAAATTTTGCTTGCTAAATCCACGAAACCTCGTAATTTTACTTACCTTGGGGATTGTAAGTTGTAGCTCAATATTCGCAATATTCGTTCTAAAGTTAAGTGTTACCACCTCTTGCTTCTAGTAGATTCTCCATACATCCTTTAAGCAAAACTGCCCCTGGCAATCCTGCTGTTACAAGAAATTTGAAGAAATAAACTGAATTAAAATCCGTCACCGTGTCTCCTTTAAGTAGTTCTATGTTTTTTAGACATTACAAAAATTAACAATAACTACCAGAATTTACTAATATAAAAAAGTTTGACTTACTGCTATGAACAGCAAGAAACTATCAGTAAATATCAATGTAGTCTGCTGTGGAAAAAACTTATAGCAAACATAGAGATTTACGATGCAATTAAAGTAAATCGGTTTGCGGGTTTGTTTTTTTACATTCTTAACCAGTGTTAAAACAAGGATACAACGTTTAACATAAAAAATACATACCCTAAATAGGTAATTATTAAAAAAATATAATATTGGGGATATAAGAAAAACTTTATGGTTATCAAATAATGATAGCTTTACTGAATTTATAATCAATAAAATACAATCATAATAATAGATTTAAATCTATGATCGATCTTTTTGTATATATATCTAATGTTAATTAGGAAAAATTGTAGGAGAAATAAGATTTGGGAAAGTAACCATTAAATCACTTCTAGTTTCCCCTATGGATAGCATAGACGTATCTTCTCGATAATTACAACAATTTACGTAAAAGTGAATGACTATTTTTGATTAATTTATTATTTGGAAGTCCTTAATACCGCTTCGCGGAAGTAAGAAGTAAAAAGTAAGAAATAGCGGAAATTGCGGTCTTGGGGGTTTCCCCCAAGAGCAAATTTCCAAGACAAAAAGTTTGATAATCTTGGGCTTTTCAGTCATTTTTAATGGTTGCTTTATTTAAGCCGCGATGTACTAAAGTTAGGAAGTAAAGATTTATAAATTTGCTTTATTATCTATAAAGCTGTTGCTGCAAGGTTTGACGCATCACATCAACAGGAACAGTTTCCTGTTGCAGCCAAATCTTTAAAGCTGCTGCACCTTGTTGAACTAACATTTCTAAACCATCAATTGCAGTTTTATCTGCTTGTTGCGCGTATTGTAAAAATTTCGTTGGACTAGGGGTATAGATTAAATCATAAACAATTGTGTCTTTAGGTAGATGTGCGAATAAATCTGCATCTAATGGTGAATTATCTATCTTAGGATACATCCCAATGGGGGTTGTATTAATTAATAAATCTGCTTCTTTAATTATTTCTGCTAGAGAGTCCCATTGATGAACTTTTAAATTTACTTTATTCCCTAATGGAGATAGAGAGAAATCTTGCCAACTATCTTTAAATTCTGACAACTTCACTAAATTACGTCCCACGATATGAACTGAAGCACAACCCAATTGAGTGCAGCCTGCAACAACCGCTCTAGCAGCACCACCATTGCCTAAAACTACAGCACTTATTTGACTCCAGTCTTTATCTAAAGTTTGTAACGGCGCAATAAACCCTTCAATATCAGTATTTGTACCTATCCACTTATCATCTCGACGAAAAACTGTATTTACTGCACCTACAGCCCGAGCGATTGGTTCAATTCTCGATAGCATTGGTATGATTGCTTGTTTGTGAGGAATTGTAGCGTTAAATCCCACGACACCAATTGCTACAAATCCATCAAGGGCTTTTGCTAAATTCTGCGGCTCAATAGGGAAAGGAAGATAAACATAATCCAATCCCAAATTTGCTAAAGCAGCATTATGCATTAACGGCGATCGCGAATGTTCTACTGGATGTCCGATTACTCCAAGTAGTTTTGTGGTACCTGTAATCATAAGTTAGCTGTTAGTTGTTAGTTGTTAGTTGTTAGTTGTTAGTAGATATAGCATTCCTAAATCATTTGTGAGATTTTAGAAACCCGGTTTTTTCAAAAAACCGGGTTTCTGGCACCTTGCTTTCTCATGACTCATGTAGGATTGCTATAGTTGGTAATTCTTATTTACTCATAAAAGGTGCGTGTTATGTATGAATTCTTGATTTAGAAATTAGCAAGCGAGGAATTTTTTTAACTATTTTTAACTATTTTGCTCCTAAATCCTATAGATATATATAAATAGGTGTAGCTGCAAATCCTATTGTTTCTCTACAACACACTAACAGTAGAGTTTTTCTGCGTATCTGATGTTTTAACATTGTTGACAAGTCAAAGCTTCTATTAAACATTAAGAGCAAGATTTTTCTATGTTTATTAAGAATTACTTTTAGGTTTATTATGACAATGCAAAATACACTATTTGATAAAGTATTCCGTGACGATAATGGCAATATTATAATTGCTCAACCACCAAATCCACCGCTTATTGTTTGGGGTGTAGCTAGTTTACTGCAATTGTTTTTTGCTGGAGATGTGAATACAGGTTTAGAAGTACTAGCTTTCGGCTGTATATTTACTTGGGGTTGGCAGGAATTATTCTCTGGAGTAAATTATTTTCGTAGAGGATTGGGTTTAATTGTTTTGATTGGGGTTCTTGGATCGAGAATTTTAGCTTTGATTTAAGTATGTTGGTGTTGAAAATTGTAACTGTAATAAGGGAGTAGGGAGTAGGGAGTAGGAAGTAGGGAGTAGAGGTAAGGGTTTTAAGTCAAAAAACATTCTGTTACATAGTAATCGTTTATTTGTGCTTACCTACTTAATGGTACTTTTAATTAATTCTACTTAGTTTGTAAGTAAATCGGCATAAATAAACAGAACTATGTTATAGAATGCAAATTAACTGATATCTTGCACCATTAGCAACAAGCTCAAAGAAACCCGGTTTCTTGTTGTGAAAGCTCTACTATCTCGTTATGAAATTACAAAGAAACCGGGTTTCTGACACTGGTGCAAGATGTCAGTTAACCTAAAACTCTTATTTCTACTGCCCACTCCCTACTCCCTACTCCCTACTCCCTCGTCATAGTTAC
>JBCCLY010000403.1:0-4580 GCA_039026655.1 Cyanobacteria bacterium P01_C01_bin.38
AAATCAAGTAAAAGAAGGCATTTACACTGGTTTAAACGTTGCCGTAAATTGGGACAAAGTAGATATTACCGGCCCAGTTTACATTGGTGCAATGACCAAAATTGAAGATGGAGCCAAAATAGTTGGCCCAGTTTATATTGGTCCTTCCTGCTGCGTATGTAGCGGTGCCACCGTAGAAAACAGCGTGATTTTTGAATATTCTCGCCTTGGTCCAGGAGTAATGTTAGTTGATAAACTAGTTTACGGTCGTTACTGCGTAGATAAAACTGGAGCATCAATTGACGTTCAAGCAGCTTCCTTAGATTGGTTGATTACTGACGCTCGTCAAACACCACCTGCTCATAATCCCGCAGAGCGTCAAGCTATTGCCGAATTGTTAGAAACAAATCCTAATTAAACGGGAATTTCAATATAAAACAAACATAAAACCCGGTTTCTTTTTCAAGAAGCTGGGTTTTGTTTTTGGTAATTGGTAGTGGGTAATTGGTAGTGGGTAATTGGTAATTGGGCATGGGGCATTGGGCATTGGGCATTGGTAATCGGTAATTGGTGATTATTTGTAGGGTGCTGTGACGTTATAAAATAATTTGAACGTAGTAATAAATGTTGTTACTAACGTCACGCACCAATCGCTATCTCTAGTAATTTGTCTAGATTTCAATCAACCCAATTCACAACCCGTATCCCAGGAATTTGTTTAAAATGTTTGATATTTCGTGTCACTAATGTGGCTCTATTAGCTAAAGAAATACTCGCAATTAATAAATCGGCTCGTCCTATTTTGCGTAATTTTGAAACTCTACGTAAACGCTCGAATTCATCTGCTGCTTTTTGACTTATAGGAACAATTAAAAGTTCTGCCAACAATTCTTCCGTCCTAAACAAAAGCTCTTGCGCTTTCAATAAACTATCTTTATTTTCTGCTTTAATTAAATACTCAATTCTTCCCCGTAGGATTTCCGCTTTAGTTATTATAGTAATTCCTACCTCAGCATCTTCAACAGCACTTAATCTGGTAATAACATTTGTATTTCCAGCATAGAGATGGGTTAAAGTATCAGTGTCAAGCAAATGCATTTACGTTTTAATTACTCATTAGCTTCTGAACGTCCTCTACCTTGATAAATACTTTCTCTTAATTCATAGAGCGAATCATCATCAGCAAAAGCACCAGCTTGTTGAAGTAAGGTAGAACGACTACCTTGAGAACGTAACCAATCATCAATTGCGACTTTCAAAAATCTCCATTCATTTTCAATTTTACGACCAGGAAGTTTTCCCTGTGAAGCTTGACGCTGCAAAGTTTCTACAGGTAAACGTAAATAGTTTGAAACCTCCTCAAGGGTAAGAACGGACGGTAATGTAACTTGCTCCATAAATTGACTTGCATTATGCCTTCTTAATTCTGAATCCTAGCATATATCAGGAAAGTATCCGACGACGGAATGCAATTATTAATGAACGGTTTTTATCATGTTTTGAAACAGAAAAAAATCACCAAAGCCGAAGCATTGCGACAAGCGCAAATAGCATTGATTACTAACGATTATTCCGCTGTTGGTGGAAAACGTGGCGGGCTTTTGGTTGAAGGTGATGGTGATGGTGATGATATAAAGCAAACTAATGATAAACTACAACATCCTTATTATTGGGCACCGTTTATTTTAATTGGGAATGGGTTGTAATTGGTAGTTGGTAGTTGGTAATTGGTAGTTAGTAATTCTTGTAGGGTGCTGTGACGTTGCGAACAATTGTGAACGTAGTAATAAATGTTGTTGCTAACGTCACGCACCATCTACCTAATAATTTCGCAGGGTTAAAACCGGCACGTAGAACTTTGAATTACACAACTACCAACTACCCACTACCAACTAACAATTCACGAACTTAAATAAGTATACCGACTCAAACTTTGCTCGTAGGTTTGCAGCAGTCGCTGAGACTGGGCAATAGTTATATGATTCTGCTCTAAGGCTTCTTCGCAACGCTGACGGATTCTTTCTACCATGTCTTCGGCATCGTACTGTACGTAACCTACTACTTCACTCATGGTGTCGCCTTTAACTACGTGCTTGATTTGATATCCTTTTGGCGTTAATTGAATATGAACTGTATTTGTGTCGCCGAAGAGGTTATGCAAGTTACCCATGATTTCTTGATAAGCTCCATTAAGGAACATACCTAAATAATAAGGTTCCCCTGTTTTAAAAGGATGTAATTCTAAAACAGATTTAACGTCTCGCGAGTCGATAAAGCTATCAATTTTTCCGTCGCTGTCGCAGGTTAAATCGGCTAAAATACCTCGTTGCGTGGGTTCTTCATCTAAACGGTGTATGGGCATTATCGGAAATAACTGATCGATCGCCCAGCAGTCTGGTGCTGATTGAAATACCGAAAGATTTATATAGTAGATAGAAGACATAATTATTTCTAAGTCTTCCATATCGTCGGGTACGTATTCTTGCTGTTTGGTAATGTTTAGAATTTTATAGCAACAAGCCCAGTATAGTTGTTCGGCTTTGGCTCGTTCCCTTAAGGATAAAATTCCTAAATTGAAACGACTAATGGCTTCTTCTTTGAACTGAACCGCATCGTGATATAACTCTTGATAATTCTCTTCGTTGATAGATTGGTAGGTTTCCCATAAGTAGGAAATTAGATGGGACTCACCTTCTTGAAATGCTTCGGGTGTTTCTAATGGTACTTCGCTGGTACTGAGTACATCAAATATTAGTACTGACTGATGGGAAGCAACGGCTCTTCCGCTTTCGCTAATCAGTGTTGGTACGGGAATATCTTGCTCTCTACAAGCGTCTTTTAACTCTGCGACAATATCGTTGGCATAGTTTTGCATATTGTAATTTTTAGAGGCATAGAAATTGGTTTGAGAACCGTCATAATCAACTCCCAAACCGCCGCCAACATCAAGATATTTCATATTTGCTCCCAAAGAAGCTAACTCTACGTAAATGCGGCTAGCTTCCTGGATAGCATCTTTAATTACATTAATAGCCGAGATTTGCGAGCCGACATGGAAATGTAAAAGCTGTAAAGAATTCAACAAATCGGCTTTTCGTAACTTATCAACAGCGCGAATTATTTCCGGAATATTCAAACCGAACTTAGCGCGATCGCCACTTGAGGTTCCCCAACGTCCCATGCCCTGGGTGCTAAGCTTGGCGCGGATTCCCAAGATTGGCTGAATTTCTAATTGGCGGCTAACTTCAATAACTAAATCAACTTCTTCAATTTGCTCTAAAACTAAAATCGGAGTTTGCCCAAGTCGTTGAGCTAACATAGCAGTTTCAATATATTCACGGTCTTTATAGCCGTTACAAATTAACATCGCTCCCACAGTATCCAACAAAGCCAAAGCAATCATTAACTCCGGCTTAGAACCTGCTTCCAACCCAAACTGATGGGGTTTGCCAAAACGAACTAAATCTTCAATCAAATGCCGTTGCTGATTGCATTTAACCGGAAATACACCTTGATAAACACCAGGGTAATTGTAGCGAGCTATAGCTTTAGCAAAACAAGCATTAAGACGTTCGATTCTGTCTTCCAAAATATCAGAAAAGCGAATTAGTAGAGGCAAACCCAAATTACGCAGTTTGAGAGCTTTAACCAATTCGTACAAATCCAGAGAACCACCACGTTCGCCTTTTGGAGAAACTGTAACATGACCGGCCGCATTTATCGAAAAATAAGGTTGTCCCCAACCCTCAATGCGATACAGTACTTCACTTTCTTCAATTGTCCAATGACTTAGGCGCGAATCTAACGTCGTACTAGGTGGCAAAAGTTTCTGAATTTTTTTATTGTTGCTTAATTTAGCTTTCGCTTTTTTGCCATTCAATGAGAATTTTCCTATTCCAGCCGATGTAGCGCCTGACTCAACACCCATTTACTAGTCACCTTCGTACTTCACCCACGATACAATTTAACGCATTCCTGTTTAAGTGGGAATATACGTAGGGTATAAATTTTTGGGTAATGGGGATTGGGCATGGGGCATGGGAGTTAGGAGTTAGGAGTTAAGAGTTAGGAGTTAAGAATGATGGAGTAATGGAGTAATTGTGAGAAATTTATTTCCTCACCCCCCTCACCTCTTCCCCCTCTTCCCCACGCCATTTGCTACAACGGAGGGAACCTCCGCAACGCAATGGCTCCTCTTCCCCCTCTCCCCTACTCCCTACTCCCTACTCCCTACTCCCTTCACTTACCTATTGACAAAAAACGAATCGCGACGGACAAATAACAAGTGATAGATTCATGAATTTATAGGAGATAGTGATGGAGCGCACATTTTTAGCAATTAAGCCTGATGGTGTACAGCGTGGTTTAGTAGGTGAAATTATTAGCCGCTATGAAAGTAAGGGCTTTACTTTGGTTGGTTTGAAATTTATGAAAGTCAGTCGGGAATTGGCTGAATCTCATTACGACGTTCATAAGGAAAGACCATTTTTTGCTGGCTTGGTGGAATTTATCACTTCTGGCCCCGTTGTGGCAATGGTTTGGGAAGGCGAAGGCGTTGTTGCTGCTGCGAGAAAGATAATTGGTGCAACCAACCCTTTAAC
>JBCCLY010000404.1:0-4576 GCA_039026655.1 Cyanobacteria bacterium P01_C01_bin.38
TGATAAAACAGCATTGGCAAATTCCTTGAACAACTGTACTAATATCTCATGTCCGGCGATACGGGTACTAACAATATCTGGATGTTTAATTACTTTAATTTTAGTTTCGCAACGTATATCTTCAAGTACGGAAGCGTATTGGCTCAAAGCAAGTAATTCGGTATCAAATTCACCGCTTAGCATTTCTGGCTCTTTTAATAGAAAAATATCGGCAACTTCTTTTACGAGTTTGCTAATAGCGCGAGCGCGTAAATATTTGATTTGTTCTTCTTCTGTATTTGTTTGTGCTTTGATGTCAGCTTCCGAACGTTGAGCTATAGCGTTGAGTAATTGTTTGGCATTAGCAAAAGGAATATATCTCATGCGGCAACCGTCTTCTACATCTACAATTAGATAGCAAATATCGTCGGCTGCTTCCATCAGAAAAGCTAACGGATGTCTTGCCCACCAAGCAACTTGGTTATTGCGGCGAATTAATCCTACAGTTTGTGCAACTTGTGCAAATAAATCTTTTTCAGCTTGAAAAAAATTATATTTAGCAATACTTTTACCTTGATAACCATTAAGTATATCTTCCGAGATATAAGATTCTCTAGGATACTTAGCAAAAGCCGCTAAAGTTGGACAACTAAGCTGCATACCACCTTTTCTAGGCTGCATTTCCAGATTGCTGATAATCCGAAATCCTTGAGCATTACCTTCAAATAAATTAAAATCAGTCTCTTGAATTTGGTTAAGAGATAAATGTGCAGTTGCAAACCAATTTTTAAAGCCACTTTGAATCGCATCTTCCCCAGCGTGCCCAAAAGGAGGATTACCGATATCATGAGCCAGACTTGCAGCAGAAACAATATCTCCAAAATCAGACGGATTGTAATCCTTGAGATTATGCCTTTGAATAATTTCGTTGCCGACAATTGTACCTAGCGATCGCCCAACACAAGAAACTTCAATACTGTGAATTAAGCGAGTACGTAAATAATCGTTTTCCGGTAAAGAATAAACTTGAGTCTTATCTTTTAAACGACGAAAAGGAGATGAAAACACCAAACGGTCATAATCTCTTTGAAAACAAGTGCGTAAAGACTCAGAATCAATCTGATTATCTTTACCAAGTCTTTGTCTTATTAAAAGTTGCTGCCATTGCATCATAAAATAATGTTAATGGTTAGTTGTTAGTTGTTAGTGGTTAGTTGCTAGTTGCTAGTTGCTAGTTGTTAGTGGTTAAGAATTAGGAGTTATAAGTTCGGAGTCAGTAAAAACTATCTACCCCCTCTTCCCCCTCTTCCCTCTCTACTCCCTACTCCCTACTCCCTACTCCCTTCTACACTGCTTGTACTTTATCCAAATAAGAGCGCAATACTTCCCCTTCTAAGACTTCATACTCTAGAAGATGTTGAGTCATTTTTTCGAGTAAGTCGCGATTGGTTTTGAGAATTAACAGAGCTTGTTGATGGGCGTTTTCAATAATTTCTTTAACTTCTCTATCAATTGCTGCTGCTACTGTTGAGCTTACTGGACGACGAGAATTAGGCGAACCGTCTAAAAACGACGATTGCGGTTTTTCTAGTGCAATTGGCCCTATATTCTGACTCATACCGTAAAGCGTAACTGCTTTTTCGGCTAAATCGGTTGCTTTTTGAATGTCGTCGCTTGCCCCTGTTGAAACCTCACCAAAAACTACTTCTTCAGCACTACGCCCAGCTAGCAAAGTAGTAATTCTGGCGTGCAGTTCGCTTTCTAACATTAAAAAACGGTCTTCTTCTGGTAGCTGTAGCGTATATCCTAAAGCACCTACACCTCTAGGAACAATGGAAATTTTTTCTACTTGACCAGATACTAATGCACCAACTATTGCATGACCGCATTCATGATAAGCAACAATTTTTCTTTCAGTTTCGTTGAGTACGCGGGATTTTTTCTCTAAACCGGCTATTACTCTTTCTAAGGCTTCGTTAAAATCAGCCATCGTTACGGCTTCTCGATGCTCTCTTGCAGCTAACAGCGCTGCTTCATTTATTAAATTAGCTAAATCTGCACCAGCAAAACCGGGGGTACGTCCTGCAATTATGCTTAAGTCTATGTTCTCTTGTAACTTAACTTCTTCCGTATGTACTTTTAAAATTGCCAAACGTCCTAGCTTGTCCGGACGATCTACAACTACTTGTCTATCAAAACGTCCCGGACGAAGTAAAGCTTCATCTAATATTTCTGGTCGATTAGTTGCAGCGATGACAATTATTCCTGTATTCGCTTCAAAACCATCCATCTGAGTCAACATCTGATTTAGGGTTTGTTCGCGCTCTTCATTGCTCGAAGCAAAAACCCCAGAATTACTTCTAGACTTACCTAAAGCATCTAATTCATCGATAAAAACAATAGAGGGAGACAACTGTTTGGCTTGTTCAAACAAATCTCGGACTCTTGCAGCACCTACCCCTACATACATCTCCATAAATTCGGAACCAGAGACATTAAGAAACGGTACTTCTGCTTCTCCCGCAACTGCTTTAGCTAAAAGAGTTTTACCTGTTCCGGGTGGCCCTACTAATAAAACTCCTTTAGGAATTTTGGCTCCTAATTGAGTATATCTCTCAGGGTTTTTGAGGAAATCTACTACTTCTTGTAACTCTGCTTTCGCTTCATCGACTCCAGCAACATCAGCAAAGGTAACTCTATCGCCCTTAGCATTTCCTAAATAAATTCTAGCTTTGCTTTTGCCAGGGTTTAAATTAGAAGCACCTCCACCTTGAACGCGGTTTGTGAACCAAGCTATTATCAAAAAAAATAAAAATGCTGGAATAACCCAAATAAAAGCTGTAACTATCCAACTTTCTTCACTATTAGGTCGAACCCCAAACTCCACGTTATTATCTTCTAATAACTTTGGTAAAGTTTGGTCTTGTGGTAAAGGAATTGTAACGTAGGCTTTCTCTGGAAAAATTAATTGATCGGATTTAGATTTTTCAGCTTTCTCTAAATCTGTCTTTAGAAAATATTCTACTCTGTTTTCTTTTATTATAACTTTACCTACTTTACCTTGCCTTACATGATTCCGAAACTCACTGTAAGGAACTTCTGTTTTGCTCGGACTATTAAATAAAGGGAAAAAACCTAAGAATAAAAAGAATAATACAATTGTAATCAAACAACCACTAAATCCTTGCTTTTGTGGATTGGGATACCCATCATTTTCAATTTGCATTTTTAGGTTTTACTTTGAAGGAAAAGGTTGTATAGCGAACCTTATGTTTACTCCGAACAATAAAATAAAGTGCTATCTACTAGTATAAATAATTTTTTTTATTTTATTGTTAACCTGAAGACTGTTAGTAATAACTATATTATTTGTGTTATCAAGTAAACAATTTTGTATTATTTTCTTCATTTAATCCTAATATTTGATTTACGAATAAGCAATTTTATATTTATGAAAAGAGAATAGCTAAGAGTAGGTTATTCTTCGCAATTAGAGCAGTTTTACAGTTTGATAAAATTAAAAAGATGTTCATCAAAACTGACCTAAAAGCAATATTACTCATAAAAACTTGGTGATTTATTGCAAGTATCGAAAGCAAAATTTCATAAAATATTAACAATAAATTTAATATTTTTATAGTATTTGTAGGGTGCGTTATGACTTCAGTCTAACGCACCAAAACACTAAAGAACCAAAATTATTTCTAAGCAATTATTAATGTTCGACACCCCGCAAGCGATAATTGTTAATTGTTAACTGATTCACTCCCATTCTTTAAATTCACTATTAATATTGCGAATCAGGACATTTAGTTGTTGACGGCGACTTTCAAAATTGGCTGCAATGAAAATTAAGGTAATTCCTACTAATAAACCTACTACCCATTTAAGAAAAGGATAATCCAGAGTAAATATTACTAAATGATAAAAAGCTGTAAGTAAAAATGATGTGGTGCCAATATACAAAAAGGCGCGTATTTTTAATGCTAATCCCGCGAATATGGCAATCAAACTCAAAATTCCCGGTACATAAAATGCATTTTGATGAAATAGAGTTGCATACCCGCAAATCACACCGCTACCAAATATTCGTAACCCATGACGATATACTTTATTTTGCGGTAATTTGAGTTGCGGATCGAATTGAGCAATATATAGTAAAGATAAACCGATTAAGGAAATATACCACAAAGGATCGGTTAAATTTAAATCGATAAACCAACGCCATAAAACCCAATTAAATAATCCAAGACTGATGTAGGTAAAGCGGATTTTTTTTGTAATTCTGGCAATAAAAGTATAGTAACCGGCTACAAATAACAAGGTAATAGAATAAATTTGTATTCTAGTTTCCCATAAATAAAATAAGGGGAGAATGTAAGCTGTCATTTGCCAAGGATTTTTACGCCAGCCCCAACGCTGCCAAGGTAAAATATAAACCAAATAAGCTACTATGCAGGATAATCCTGCTATCCAAGGGCGTATTTGCTCAAAGAAAATGCTTACTATCGAATCTGGGGGCACAAAGTATCTGAAAACAGCAATTTGTATCAAACCGATGTAAACCCAAACATCTGCTTCTACAATGTTTCTTGAA
>JBCCLY010000405.1:0-4573 GCA_039026655.1 Cyanobacteria bacterium P01_C01_bin.38
GAAGAAACCACAGTTGTTTACATTACCGGCAACGGCTTAAAAACCCAAGAAGCCATACAGGGCAGCATCGGCGAACCTTTGACAATTGACGCAAAACTCGATAGTTTTGAATCAGCCCTCGAACGTTCCCGCACCCTCGAACGTTTAGAATGGCAGCAAGTATTAGTTTAAGAAAAGTCAAAGGTTAAAGGTTAATAGTTAGGAGTTAGGAGTTAGGAGTTAGGAGTTATAAGTTATGAAGTATCTTAATTTTAATCCTAATTCCCTTGAGTCCAATCTCCCATGCCCAATGCCCTATGCGCGATGCCCAATTCCCTATTCCCAATTTCAAAAGATATGTCTGTAAAAGTTCTTGTTCCTACCGCACTTCAAAAATTTACTAATAATCAAGCGACTTTAGAATGTAATGGTAATACTATTACCGAACTCTTCGATTCTTTAGAAAAAGCTTGTCCAGGTATTAAAGCTCGTTTGTGCGATGAATCTGGAAAACCGCGTCGTTTTTTAAATTTATATGTGAATAGTGAAGATATCCGTTTCTTAGATGGTGCGGCGACACCTTTAAAAGATGGCGACGAAGTAAGTATTGTTCCTGCTGTAGCTGGCGGTTAATCAGTTAACAGTGAACAGTGAACAGTAAACAGTAAACAGTTATCAATTATCAATTATCAATGAACAGTTACCAGTGATTGATAGTTAGCTTTTAATAAATCTTTTGTGGGGTGGGCTTCTAGCCCGCCTTTTATGTTGGCATAAGAGACGTAGAATAACTTTAAATAACTGTGCTTTCTTTTCAATTACCTATTCCTCTCAACCCTATTCCCTATCACCAACTACCAACTACCAATTCCCTATTCCCTTTTACAATCAAATCTATCTTTACCATTAGAATTACAAATAATTGTTTTCAATGAAGATGGCTAGAAATAGTATTTACTAGAATTTATGGTTTACTTCAGTTGAAGTAAATCCGATTAGATAGGTTTGATTAAGTAGAGCAATTGCAAAACTGCTATAAGCTTAAATTTGACAAATAAAAAGTAAATATCGAGATTTAATAAATTCTTGGAATTAGTAAATCATTAAGCCCTAATAGAATATTTAATCTTCTTTTTAGAGTAGTGAGGAATTCTGATGAAACGAAGTCAACTAGTTTGTGCTAGTGGGGTAAGTTTGCTGTACTTACTCGCCGGATTTTCAACTTTAAAAGTATTAGCTGTGGAAAAGTTCGGCAACAGCCAATCAATAAATAGTACTGAAGAATTACTAGCTAATAAAGTATTATCCCAGGAAATTCCATCCACGAACACAAGTATTAGCGAAAAAGTAAATAATCAGTTTCACTTTGATGGCGGCAGTTACTCTTTAGAAAAGCATCCCATTATTGCAACAGACTCTACAGCGATCGCCCAACCAAATAAACAATTAAATAAAAACGCGACTCTAGCTCAACAAAAAAATTCAAAATCCGTTGCACAAGTTACATCGGTTTCCCAACTATCCGACGTACAGCCGACAGATTGGGCTTTTCAAGCGTTGCAATCCCTTGTCGAAAGATATGGCTGTATTGCGGGATATCCGAATGGCACCTATCGCGGCAATCGGGCAATGACTCGATATGAATTTGCAGCCGGTTTAAATGCCTGTTTGAATAGAGTTAACGAATTGATTGCAGCAGCCACAGCGAATATTGTTACTAGAGAAGATTTAGTTACTTTAGAGCGTTTGCAACAAGAGTTTAGTGCAGAATTGGCAACTTTGCGGGGTAGGGTAGATACTTTAGAAGCTCGCACTGCCGAATTAGAAGCTTCGCAATTTTCCACCACCACCAAGCTACAAGGAGAAGCAATTTTTACTGCGATTGGTGCAACTGGTGGCGCTCCAGGTAGTGAAGATCCTAATATTATCCTAACGAATCGAGTACGGTTGAACTTGAATACCAGTTTTACCGGCAAAGACTTATTAATTACTGGTTTGCAAGCCCATAATTTTGGCGGTGGTGCGGATGGTAGTGGTAGCCTGCAACAAGCGTTGGGATTGACAGCACCGGATGTAAACTTGGCTGCAAGTAGCGCCCGCACGGGAATTGAACCTCAATTTCCCGGCTTCACTCCCAAAGATTTGTCTTCTAGAGGTGCTAATGATGTTGAACTGTACAAACTTCTGTACATCTTTCCTGTAGCTGATAAATTAACTTTATTTGCTGGTACTGCTGCGGAAGTTTCCGATGCTTTTCCTACGATTACTCCCTTTGCAGGAGAAGGGCAAGAGGCTGTTTCCCGCTTTGCTGGCTTAAATCCCGTACTGCGGGTTTCCGGTGGTACATCAGGCTCGGGCTTAGCATCGGCAGCGGGTTTTATCCTTACTCCATCCAAAAGCTTAGATTTTCGCGCTCTCTACGCTAGCGTCAATGCCAATATTCCCGACACTGCTGACGATATTGCTCCTGGTGTTTCCGGTACACCTTTAGGCTCGGGTTTATTTGGTGGTAGTACCGTTGCCGCAGCCCAACTCACATTTAAACCCAGCGATTCATTAGATATTGGTTTGAATTATGCTAATAGCTACCACGAAATCAATATTTTGGGTACAGGATTAGTGAGTGCCGATACTAATGCTTTAGGTTTAGCAGATGGAAATTTAGGAATTCCAGTAAAACTAAACTCCGTTGGTGGTACAGTTAATTGGCGCTTTTCTCCAAATATTGCCTTATCGGGTTACGGAGCAGCAATTTTCGTCGATGATTCCTCCAGTAGGGTAGATGCTTCCACCACCTTCACCAGTTGGATGGTAGGTTTACACTTCCGAGATATCATCAAAGAAGGTAATACCGCCGGAATCCTTTTCGGTCAACCTTTATACCGTACCGACGCGGATGGTGATGGTAACTTAGCCGCTGATGGTGTCGATCGCACCACTCCCTACCATTTAGAGGCTTATTACAAATTTAAACTTAACGATAATATCAGTATTACCCCTGGTGCATTTGTGTTATTTAATCCAGAAGGAGATGACGACAACGACACAACCACAGTAGGTTTATTGCGTACAACTTTTACTTTTTAAAGTAGGGAGTAGGGAGTAGGGAGTAGGGAGTTAGGAGTTAGGAGTTAGGAGTTAGGAGTTAGGAGTTAGGAGTTAGGAGTTTTTATTCTATTCATTCTTTGATTTTCTATATCTACAATCTCTAATTCCCAATCCCCAATGCCCAATCCCCAATGCCCAATCCCCAATCCCCAATCCCCAATGCCCAATGCCCAATGCCCAATGCCCAATTCCCAATGCCCAATGCCCAATTCCCAATGCCCAATTCCCAATTCCTAATCCTATGTAAAATGAAGATGATTCTAAAGAGAAGGATTAACCTAAGTAATGGCAGAAGATAAGAATAAAAACGAAGCGGGAGAAGCTATTCCTAGCACTACGGATGAAAAAGCGCCGGAAGTAGCCCAGAAGAAAACACCTAAAACGGATTCTCCCGAAACTACAGATATTCCGACTGCGAATGCACCAGATCCCAAAGCAGCATCGGGAGATAATCCTAACGCAGCTAAAGCAAAACCCGCAGCTAAGGCAGCAGATGATAAGAAACCCGCAGCGAAAGCAGCTGGTGATAAAAAGCCCGCAGCTAAAAAGAAAGAAAAGCCCCCAGCGGTTGAAGATAAGCCGTTTGAGGAATTTATGCGAGAGCATTACGTACCTGCGTTGGAAAAGGCGATCGCTGGTGAAGGGGTGGAAGATTTGCATTTAGATTTCGCCAAACAAAAACTTCCCATACCTGGGTATGAGAAAGCTGAGGAATGCTGGCAAGTTTCAGGCAAGTTTAAAAATGGCTTGCGGCAATTTAACATTTATTTCCCAGATGAAGATATTAAAGGGAAAAAAGCGTTTTCTTGTAATGAAGGCAAAAACCCCAGCACCCTAGAATCATTTTTAATTGACGAGCGTAAAATTACTCTAGACTTAATGGTATTCGGAGTAATAATGCGTTTGAACGGTCAAAAGTGGTTGGGAAGAAATTAAATTAAGTAAGCTCGTGAAAAATATAGGTAACGGCTCCATTTTCGGGGTTGTTACCTATGTCAACATAACCAGATTGATGCATTTCTTTTAAAGTTGCTTCTACCTGAGAAAACTTTGCGCCAGTATCTAAGACTCCTTGAGTAACGCTGAGTTTACCGCCGCGCTTTTCGGCAGATTTTAGTAACTCTACCATCAAGGTTTCTTGAGGAGATTCATATATTTCCGATGCAACAACTTGAGGAGTTGCTGCAACACCAAAAGGAGATAAACCAGCTTTTAATCTTAATTTCATTTCTCTTTCTTCCACCATATTAGGAATGAGAAATAAATCTACAAATTGACCAAAACCGAATAAGCCCAGGGTAAACATCCATAGCAAACCCGTAGCAACCTTACCGTTATACAAGCGATGCAGTCCGCCGGTAAATCCTAAAAAACCCAACACGTTGAGCATATAGGATATTTTCATCCGTTCTTTTTCTTTATCTGCACCGTTATTCTTATTTTTATCTTTAACTTCAACCTTCATATGATTTCAACTCCACCGAAC
>JBCCLY010000406.1:0-4565 GCA_039026655.1 Cyanobacteria bacterium P01_C01_bin.38
ATAATTAGTACTGCTATTCTAACTTTATTTGTAGTTTGCGGTTCTTGTACGGTAAATTCGATAGTATCTTTATTTATAAAACCTGCTTCGGTATTCCCTACATCAATTCCTTGGATTCACAAAGAATCTGAATGCAAGCATACCAATAGAACCTGGGAAGATGGTAAATGTTGGGATTATGAGCATGGGATGACTTTTTAAGAGTTAGGAGTTAGGAGTTAGGAGTTAGGAGTTAGGAGTTAGGAGTTAGGAGTTAGGAGTTAGGAGTTAGGAGTGAGGAGTTAATGATTTGAATTTCTTCTTATTACCTATGCCCTATGCCCATCCTAATTAAAGTGAAGAGAAAGCTAATGTAATTATTTAATTATTGATTGGTAAGCACAAATGGTGGCAAGCACCCTGGTAATTAAAATGAATTAACGTTTACGTTTATACGTTTAGATGATTTTTGAGATGGTAGATGGATGCAATTGCCAGAAAAATTAACAGACAGCTAGTTTAATATTCACCCATAGCCATTTTTTGCAGTTGCGGCTGCATATTTTTGGCTCCTTTAAGAATTGTTCCTTCAAGGTTTACGTCGTAGCAGTCGGTTAAGGAAAGATTTGCAGCGGTTAAATTGGCTCCACTAAGATTGGTTTCATGGAGAATGCATGACTGAAAATCGGTTCCCATCAGGTTTGCTCCGGAAAAATCGGCTTCTCTTAAGGAAGCTCCGGAGAAGTTAGCAAAAAATATTTCTGCTTGTTGAAGTCTGGCTGCATTCAAATTAGCTTGTCGCAAGTTGGCTCCATTAAGGTTAGCTTGCTGCAAGTTGGCTCCTATTAAACCAGTTTCGTGCATTTTTGCTTTATCAAGCTTTGCTGACTGTAAGTTTGCTAGAAACAGTTTGGCTCCTGCTAAATTAGCTGCTTTGAGGTTGGCTGCCATCAAATTAGCTTTATATAAATTGGCTCCCATAAAGTTAGCTCCTCGTAATGAAGCTCCCACCAAATTGGCATCACAAAGATTGGCACCATAAAACAAACCTCTATTCGCAATTGAAGAAGCTAAATTCGCACCACGGAGGGTTGCTTCTTGCAGGTTGACTTGATATAAATTGCATTGTGAGAGTTTAGCACCATCAAGGTTAGCTTTAAAAAGATCGGTACCTTGCAAACAAGCTCCACACAAATCCGAATTGCTTAAATCTGCTCGTTGTAGATTCGCATTGCTTAAATCTACTCCCTGAAGTTGAGCATTTCTTAAATCAATGTTTTTATTTGCTGGATCTTTGGAAGTATCTCGTCTACCAATTACAGTCACTGCTGCTTGAATGTCTGTAGGAACTCTAATTTCTTGCTGTATACTTAGCTTTAACTTTGTAAACTTGGGCTTAACACCATTTTCTCTTACAAAAGCCGTAAGAATTTCCATAATTGTCCAATACTCTTGAGGAGAGTCTTGAGCAACTCTTTCTAAAAGATAAATAGCTCCGGTGCGAGTCGCAACACTTTCGTGCCCAAGTTGGGTAATTGCGCTCATTAAACGCTCAGCTAGCAGCTTTTGTTCGTCAATTTGTATATGTTTTTGATTTATTCGGTTATCTTTTTGAGCCGCTAACAAAGTTTTTTCTAATAATACAGCACGCTTGGCTCCATAATAAGCATTGATAATTATTGCCAATCCAAGAAACAATCCGCCAGAAGTCATTAAGCCTTGACTTTTGTATTCGATTCTTTCTTCATTTGACAATCCATCTATCTTTGAAATCGCTGTGAAAATCAGAATTGGTGAAACAGAAAAAAAGATTGTTATTCCTATTAACCAATTCGTTAATGCGTCTGTGTTTTTAGCAGACATAGAATCAGTATTCCTCACAACACAGAATTATTACCGATACGAGTGGGATTAAAGAGTATACCATTTGTACAAAAAATGCAATATCTGTCGAAAGTTGCAGTTACAATCTGTAATGCCGGTAGTGTCCTGATAGATAGTCTCTAATATAATGCTAAAGTTATATTCTACGGCACGGTAATATTACGTAGATAACCTTTTCAGGGTGATGTAGAAACACCGTCTTTTCATAATAAATGTAATTGCTACGATTTTTAATTTTAAACTTTAGCATTAGCCTTATTTTCGCTTTTCTTCAGCTTCTCTTAAATTAGCCCCATCTAAGTTAGCACCGCTGAGATTTGCTTGCTGCAAATTCGCTAAAAACAAGTTAGCACAACGCAAATCGGCATGGGTAAGATTTGTTCCATAAAGATTTGCTGCATTCAATATAGCACCAGATAAGTTAGCCCAAGCAAGATTTGCACCTTTTAAGTTAGCAGCACTTAACACCGCACCTTTTAAATTAGCATTTTCTAGGTTTGCGTCAATTAAGTTTGCTCGATAAAGAATAGATTGCCCTAAATTAACTTTCTTTAAATTTGCCCCACAAAGATTTGCACCTCTAATGTCTACATAATTTAAGTTAAATCTATCTCTACGCAAGTATTGCTCGATATCCGGATTAGTTACGATATTTAAAGCAAGTTGAATATCACTATTAATTTCGCTTATGGGATTGCTTTCTGATTCGTTTAAATTTTTTAATGACCGCTCTTGTATTATAAAGTTAGTAATAATTTGAATAATATTATCGTATTGCTCGGGATTTTCACAAGCTATTTTTTGCAAATCTCTAAGAGCTATCAATCTTTGTTCTATTTGAGATGCATTTATTTTTTCGACGGCATTTTTTAGCAATCTGTTTATATTTTTATATTGGGGAAAATTTATCATAATTGTTAAATAAGTATATAATCGCAAAGTTTTACCAGCAGTTAACCTTTTTTTTATTTTTTATAAACTATATGCAGTAATTGCTGTTTTAGTTTTACATTTACTACAATAAACATTTTTATTATTTGGTATATGTATTTTATAAAGCAGAACAATTATATTTCTTACAATAAATACAATTGAAGGGAATGGGGAATAGGGAATAGGGAATAGGGTAGAGGGGGGAGAGGGGGTAGAGGGGGTAGAAGGGGGTAGAGGGGGTAGAGGGGGAGAAGAATAAATAATAATTATCAATTATCAATGCCCTATGCCCTATGCCCAATGCCCAATGCCCTAATCTAAAATTCAAAATCAAACTTTTATTTATGCAGCAAAATATACAGCATTTTATCAAAGACTTGGTGTTGATTGGGGGAGGACATTCTCATGCCATTGCGCTGAAAATGTTTGGTATGAATCCTTTACCGGGAATCATAATCACTTTAATTACGGCGAGCAGCGATACTCCTTACTCTGGGATGTTACCGGGACATATTGCTGGTTTTTATACTCATGATGATTGCCATATTGATTTGCGGAAGTTGGCGAATTTTGCCCAAGCACAACTATATATAGATTATGTAAATGATATTGATTTGAAAAATAATCGAATTATTTGTGCAAATCGTCCTGATGTCGGTTTTGATTTATTATCTATTGATATAGGTTCTACTCCTGCTACAATTTCTGTACCGGGTGCTACAAAATATGTAATTCCAGCAAAACCTGTTGGAAATTTATTACATCATTGGTATGAGCTAGTTGAGAAAATTTCAGAAAATCCTCAAAAACCTTTAAAAATTGGAATTGTTGGTGGTGGTGCTGGCGGTGTTGAGTTAGCGCTGTCGATGCAAGGAAATTTGCAGCAATATCATCCTACTAATTTAGAAATTCATTTATTTGGAAGAGATAATCAATTAATGCCTGGTAACAATCCTGTTTTAGGAAATTTGTTGCGGCACACTTTAATTGAGCGTGGAATAACAGTGCATTTAGGTGAGACAGTATGTAAAGTTGCACTTGACGAAGATATAGATAGTAAAAATGTTATATGCGAATCGGGATTTAAGCTTAATTGCGATTATGTATTTTGGGTAACGCAAGCATCTGCTCCAAATTGGTTGGAATCGACGGGAATCACTACCGATGAGCGGGGGTTTATTTTAGTAAACGATTATTTGCAATCGTTATCGCATCCGCAAATATTTGCTGCTGGTGATATTGCCACGATAAAAAATCATCCCCGTGCTAAAGCTGGGGTATTTGCAGTGCGTCAGGGAAAACCTTTATTTGAGAATTTAAGACGTAGTTTATTAGGAAAAAATCTTAAAAAGTATCTACCACAGAAAGATTATTTAAGTTTAATCGGTACTGGTGACGGTAAGGCGATCGCAACTCGTGGATTTTTGACTTTACCACCAAGCAGATTACTGTGGCAATGGAAGGATTACATTGACAGAAAGTTTATGGAAAAGTTTGATAATCTTCCAAAAATGGGCATGGGGGATAGGGCATTGGGCATCGGGGATTGGGGATTGAATAATAAGGAGATAATTCAAAATCCTACAACTCCTAACTCCTCACTCCTAACTCCTAACTCTTTATCTGCAACTCATAACTCCTCACTCCTAACTCCTAACTCCTCACTCTCAACTCCTAACTCTCCTTGCGCTGGATGTGGTTCTAAGGTTGGTGGTAATATTTTGAATAGTGTTTTAAATCGTATTCAAGCACAATCTATTAATTGTAAT
>JBCCLY010000407.1:0-4556 GCA_039026655.1 Cyanobacteria bacterium P01_C01_bin.38
TCAAAAAGTCGTAGCCTTCCACATAAGCTTTTATCCAGTGATTGCCCAAGTCAACTACACTTTTGAATAATTTACGGTTTTTACTGGGCATTTTAACCTGGGTACAATTGGGTACACTTTCGGTTCTCATCGCCTCAAACCTTTATTGTTACGTTATTATTCTCAGTTTAAATTATTTGTACCCTTGGAGGGTACTTATGGGTACAAAAATTATCATATAAATATTTTTGTCGTAGATTATACCTACCATTTAGTTAATATTAATTACTGTGGATTTTTTTTACATTATTAACCTTCTATAATCCATTATGTAATAAAATGCTTAGAGTCTTTACATTTGTATTACTGCACATTAGTATTTCAATACTCAGATAATATTGCTATAACCCACTTAAAATAGGCTTATTAATTTCTATATTTGGGGTGAAATTAATATTAGAAATGACTGCATTTTAAGTTTTTGTACTCAGAATTCCGCTATGTGCCATCAACTTTCTCACCTTTAACATCTTTTAAGCTTGCTCACATCCGCTCGTGACATCTACTTGTGATAGTTTTCTGTATGGCGATCGCCTTCCTTGGAGTGATTTAAATGTAAAAGCTCATGCTTTTAACTTTTATTCCGAAAAGTTTGTAGTTTAGTGGCTATCTCTGTGATACTGTATAACCGGGGTAGGAGGTGTGGCGGCTGAAAGCCTCATGCAATGAGCTTTTGTTGCAATGTGTAAAAATAATTCTTAATTATTGCTTACTTTAAACGTAAAGCCTGAAGGGTTATCGTTACCAATCTTCCCAGATTTAGTAAGAAAATAACTTTTTTATTTAGTGAATATACTACTTATGTAGGAGATATTTACAGATTTTTAATGAGCAATAATACTCAAGCCCGAAGAATACTAATCCTATCAGCAAATCCTAGAGGCACACATAAGCTTCGCCTTGATGAAGAAAAACGTGAAATTAAGGAGGGGCTAAAACGTTCTCAGCAGCGTGACCAGTATTCAATAGATACAGCAGAAGCAGTACGCTATAGGGACATACATAGAGCCATCCTAGAATATGCACCACATATTATTCACTTTTCGGGTCACGGAGTCGGGGAAAAGGGATTGGTGTTTGAAGATGAGGTAGGTCAAGTAAGGTTAGTGGATGCGGACGGAATAGCCGGATTGTTTGAACTGTTTGCTGACCAAGTTGAGTGTGTTATTCTTAATGCTTGTTACTCGAAGTATCAGGGGGAGGAAATAGCTAAATATGTCAATTATGTGATTGGCATGAGTGAGGAAATTGGAGATAAAGCCGCAATTGAATTTGCCGTTGGCTTTTATGATGCTTTAGGATCTGGTAGAAATATTGAATTTGCTTACCAACTTGGTTGTAGAGTCATTAGGATGGCAGGGATTCCAGAGAATCTGACTCCTAAACTTCTTAAAAAAACTGTAAGCGAAACGGTCAACTTTACTGTTAATGAGGTAATTGATTTTAGTCAACCAGGCAGCAACTCCTTTAACTACGGAAGTCCTGTACCTCCAGAACGCTTTTATGGACGATGCCGAGTAATTGCTGATGTTAAAAATCGCATTGGTGCGATGACTGCCCAGTGCATTAACATTGTGGGGTTGCGACGCAGCGGTAAGACTTCTTTACTGCGATACATCGAAGAGCGCCGTGAAGTTTTTTTTCCGCAGGAATATAAACCATTAATTGTCAAGCTGGACTTGCAAGACAGTAGATTTCATACTTCAGAGGGAATCATTGAAGGGTTGCGGCGTTATATCCAAAAACGCATAGGAATAGAGCCTTGGGCGCAAGATGCAAATGAAGATCCTTATGCAGTGGAAGATGGGCTAATAGAATTGCGCGAGCAGGGTTATCGCTTGATTGTAATGCTAGATGAACTCGAACGCATTGGAGCAAGGTTAGAAGAGTTTCAAGGCTGGGGAGAAGACTGGCGTGCTAAGGCATCAGATGGGCTGTTCGCTCTGGTAATTGCTAGTACACGTCCCTTAAGTGAGGTTTATAGTCGGATGAACTTGACTTCACCCTTCAGCAATATTTTCAGCACCACGATTTTGGGAGTTCTAGAAGAAGATGCCTGGCAACAATTGGTGCGAGATGGTTTTGCTGCAAAGACTTTAGATACAAAATATTTACAATGGATTGATGATTTAGCCGGTGGATTGGCGTATTACGTACAAATGGCAGCAGCAATGTTGTGGCAATTTGACAACCTGGAACAAGCGCGGGAGGAGTTTGTCTTTCAAGCAACATCCCGATTTATTGAGCTTTGGCATGATTTAAATGAACGAGAACGTCATGCACTGCTCTTTGCTGCCGGTGTTTCTGGAGTAGCTGAACCAACACAAGCAATTAGGAACGCGCTTCGGCGATATGGTTTGCTACGCACAGATGGTCGCCTGTTTAGCAATGCTTTCGCTGAGTTTGCCCGAGGTCAGCAATGAAGTACTTTGTTCTTATGAAACAGAAGTTAGGAGAAGCTATTACCTTATTGACCAAAATTTCTTTTATTTTGCAATGGTTACGGAGATTTTTATCTCCTAAGCGTTTTGCTATTTTTGAAGCTTGTCTCATTGGTTTAGTTACAGGTATTGCTGCTATTTTATTAAGAAATGGAACGGGATGGCTTGGGACATGGCGAGTCTATAGTTCTTATATCTTGCCTGCATTCCTGGTTCTACCACCAATTGGACTTTCCTTTGGATTTATTTCAGGTTCACTGATTGAGCGCCTGGCACCAGAGGCATACAATGGCGGAATCGTTCAAGTTAAGGCTGCACTTAGCGGTTCAACTATTGCATTGGATTTGCGGGTTGCTTTCGTTAAGTTTGTTAGCGGACTTTTGGCAGTCAGTTCTGGAATGACCTTGGGGTGGGATGAACCTGTTGTACACGTAAGTTCTGCATTAAGTGCCCAGATAAGTCATTGGATTTCTGTATCAGCATCCCAGCGGCGGCATATGATAGCAGTTGGTGCAGGTGCAGGGTTAGCAACCGCTTTTAATGCTCCCATTGCTGGTGTCTTATTTGTGATTGAGGAGTTACTACAGGATCTATCAGGATTTACCCTTGGAACTGCAATTATTGCCTCATCTATTGGTGTGATAGTTTCGCGACTCTTGGGTGGTAGAAGTTTACAACTAAACCTGGAATTCATCCTGACTTTTCACGGGATGTGGAAAATGTGAATTGGTTCGCGGTTTTAAGTGGCGAACCAATTCTAGTAGGAGCGAATTTCAGGTAAAGTCATCGAAGGATGTAATTTAAAAGGGTGCAAACCGAATGAAGGTATTGGAGAAAAATCCTTACAACTTGTGTAACTTTGGTGATAAACGTTTAACAAAACGTGCTGTATCGATAAGTGAGCATTTATTTGTAAAATATGGTCAGCCTTTATCTCAAATTTTTGACAACGCAAGTGACCTAAAACGCGGTTACGAATTTTTTTCTAATCCAAAAACAACCTTTGAAAAGTTGACGAACCCTCATTTTAAACAGACAGCACAACAAATTTCGGGTATACCTATTGTTTTGGCAGTGGGAGATACAAGCTTTCTTGATTACAGAAAAATATTGCAAAAACGGGACGATTATGGTCCAACTGGGAATGGTGGGAATGGTCTAATTTTACATAGTTGTTTGGCTTTAGAACCAGATTTTGGTCAACCGTTGGGACTACTGTGGGAGAAGCTTTGGCATCGAGAAAAGATGCAGAAACCACCATTAAATGAAGAGCCAGAGCAGAAAAAACAACGATTGAGAGAAAAGCGTAAAGCCCAAAGAAAAAAGGCATTTGAAGAAAAAGAATCTTACCGATGGGTTGAAGCATTTGAAAAGATTTCTAAATTTTTTAATAGCTTAGAAACCCCTAAACGAGCTTTATTAACAAAGATTATTCATGTTTTTGATAGAGAAGGTGATATTGCAGAAGTTTTTGCTTTAATTAGTAATTATAAGAACACTGGTGTAGTTGTTAGAGCATCTCATAATCGTTGCTTAGAGGAAGAAAATTCCCATCTATGGGAATACGTAATCTCTCAGGAAGTAAAGTGTATAAAAGATATTGAACTACCAAAAACCAAGAAGCGTAAAGCTAGAACTGCAACATTAGAAATAAGGTTTTGTCCAGTATCAATCAAACCCCCATTGAGACTAAAAAATGAAAGTAGTAATTTAAGTATTTACGCAGTCTATGCAAGAGAAATTAATGTACCAGGTGATTGTGAGCCTGTAGAGTGGATGTTACTGACAACAGAGTTAGTTTTAACACAGGTTGATGCTATAACTATCCTTCGTTGGTATACATATCGTTGGCGGATTGAAGAGTACCATAAAATTCTAAAATCTGGATGTAAAGCAGAAAGTTATCGCTTGAGTGGTGATAGTATGTCAGCGATGCTGGGGTTTCTAACTGTAATTGCTGCTCAATTATTACGGATGACTTATTTACATCGAACTTCTCCTCATTTACCAGCAACAGAAGTATTAACAAAAACGCAAATGGATGTACTAATAGCGAGTAGTCCGCCCAAACTAAGA
>JBCCLY010000408.1:0-4552 GCA_039026655.1 Cyanobacteria bacterium P01_C01_bin.38
AATTTGCATCGCAATATCTTTCACCAAAACTTGAAAAGCTTCAGTCTTAGCAACAAAATCAGTTTCGCAATTTACTTCTAATAAAACCGCAACTTTACCACCTGTATGAACGTAACTTGAAATAATTCCTTCTGCTGTAATCTTGGCATTTTCAACAGAAACACCAAATGACTTTTTTCGTAACCATATAATTGCTGCTTCAACATCACCATTATTTGCTTGCAGCGCTTTTTTACAGTCCATCATTCCCACACCAGTTTTTTGGCGCAGTTGTTGGACAATTGTTGCGTTTATGTCCACCATGATTCAATTTTGTATTTTAACAACGGATGCGTTTATGCAAGGATTTTGGATTAATTTTGTAGAGACGTAAAATTTTACGTCTCCCTACAATTACCGGAAAAACGAACTATTTAAAATTAATCCAATTTAATTAGAAACAAACTCTCTTTTCTTTGAAAATTACTGAGGGAAAAACCGCAGAGACAAGGCAGTGCGTTGCGGAGGTTCCCTCCGTTGTAGCAACTGCCGCACAGAGAGCGCAGAGGAAAGAAATAAGGAGAGAAGAAAAAATAATTTTCGTAGTGGGAGCATCTTGCTCCCTACTAGAAACTAAAATGATTTTCTCCAACTCCTAACTCATAACTCCTAACTCCTAACTCCTAACTCTTAACTCCCAACTCCTAACTCCTAACTTTTATTTATCATCTCTAACGGGTAAAGCAGTTTCCATAATTTCCATCAACAATTCCAATCTTGATGGACGAGATAACAACGGAACCAAGTTGGGTAAAGAGTAATAATCACCGTTAAAAGTAAAGGTATCTACCTGCACCTGCTTCTGCTTCAACCGAGCTTCTACCCAATCGCTTGCATAACCAACTTTAACGATAAGTACTTCGGGTGTAACACCTAATTCTTTGCTGTACTTGCTGTAAGCTTCGGCAAAATAAGGTGCTGAGTTTTCGCCTTCGTCAGTCACCATAATGAACTGTTCGACAATCTGCTTTTTCAAACGCATTGCTTCTACAGCACAACCGCAGCTAGTACCACCACCAGCTTTAATCATCTTGAAAGCGCGTTCCCAATCTGTTAATTCGCTTCCTTCTGCTTTCACCGGATAAGGCATATTATCAAAAGCGTAGACAAATAAATCTGCTTCTGTAATCCCCGAAATCATCGCTGCTAAACGTTTACCGATTTCAATCGCTTTATCCATCGAACCAGATTTATCAACTAATAAAGCTGTAGATTTACGGATTTTTCCACGTTTCTTAACTTGCTCGTTAGTAACTTTTTCTAGCTTTGCGGTAGTTGTAGCATCTAACTTAGCTGCGTCGTTAGCAACACTCGCTTTAAATGCAGATACCCGCTTACTTGCTGCACCTTCTTCCAACTTCCCATCAATCAAAGCTTTAACTTCTGAGTGTTCCATCGCACCCCGAGCTTGCAATGATTTCAGGTTATTGATTACCTCTTGCGGTGACATAGAGTTAATTAAAGCAACTAATACAGTCGGTGTTAATTGCTTCACAGCGCCAACAGCGATGGTGTAAGGAATATTATGCTCGACAATCAAAGCCGCTTGTTCTGCGGTCGTTTCAGCCTTCGCAATTTGTTTCAACATATAAGCAAGGCTGTCTTCTGGCGGTGTCCCTTTAAACAATACCGCATCCGCACGCTGACCGGGTTTGATGTGCAATGTAGCATAGAGGTGCTTCATCGCTTTACGTCCCCGCAAAGCCGCACGATCGAAAAATTGCGGGTTGATTTCCCGTGCCTTTAGATAACGAGTCACAGCAGTACGTGTCGATCGCGGTACCTTACCACGTTGTTGCTTCATAAAGTCCACAATCCGAGCAACTTGATAAGGAGGGAATTCCTGTAATATTACAAAACCAGCATCTCGATGTTCTTCAATATTGCTAGTTAACAAATGTCCTACAAAAACTTCCTTATGGTCGCGAACATCACCATTACGCTGGTACCATACAGCTAAATGTCCGTAAAAAAGTGGGTCAAGTTCAATAATTATTTTATGAAATTCTGCTACCTTTTCTAACTCGCGGTGAGGAGTAGTTAGTAAAGTATTAATTAATTCTAAACGTAAATCTTTTTCTGCTGTATTCATTTTTTTATCTCCACTAAAAATTTTTAATTCAGGAGATAGAAGTCGCACGCTTATCAATGATTTTTATAATCACCGCGCAAGTTTGAAGAGCCTTATTACTTAATTAAAACCTTCCAAAGAGAGATTTTGTATGTAAGCTCCTGCTCGTTAGGGCGCGGCAACAACTATCTTTTATTTATATAATTAATTCGTTCGTAGTAAGGACTTTAGTCCCAACTGTTCGTAGTAAGGACTTTAGTCCTAATTTATTAAATGTCGCCATGCAAGTTAAGAAAGCTGTTTGTTTATACCCAGGAATCGAACCCGGAAATAAAGGAGCGATTGAGTCCTTTGCCTTTTCCATTTGGCTAGTATGTAAGCTTTATTTATTAGGGCACGGCAACGATTTCTACTAATTCAAATCAAAGACTTTAAATCAGGTTCAACCCAATTAGCACGAGCTTCCCAAGACATCAGTAAATCCCGGCTGTAGTATTGAAACGGTAAATACTTGTCTGTATAAGTATTAGAGATAGCGATCGCCATTTGGTAAATTGATTTATTTTCCTGTGTTACCGATAAATAGTGACTTACCATCCGAACCCAAAACAGAGTTAGAGTTTCGTGATAACCACCGTCTTTGGTAGTTTTGATACCCATCGCTTCGTTATAACTTTGAATACCTCGACGAATTATGTCTATAGCTTCTTGTTCGTCGTAGCGATTCAGATACCATAGCGCAACATTTAAATGCGCTTGATGATTCCATTCCGAACGCGGTAAGGTACAATTTTCAAACTTAGAAATCAAACTATCGATCTCAGCTTCTGTTTTGTAATTCCTAGTTTCGTCACTCATCATCAATTACTTAAGAGATACTTTCGCTTCTACAGCTTCCAATTGTTGCTTAATATCTTCCGCTTCAGCAATTGCAATTCCACTTTTTACAGTTTGAGGTACCGAATCAACAAAATCTTTAGCTTCTTTCAATTCTAAACCTGTAATCCCTCGTATCAATTTCAGAATTGCAATCTTTTTATTAGAGGGAACTTCTTCTAAAACCAAATCAAACTCTGTTTGTTGATTTTCAGCTTCTTTCTCATCTGCCAGATTATTAATTACAACAGGTAAATTAATTTGTTCACGAGAAGCATCGACATTGAAAGTATCTTCAATTTGTTTAACTAACTCAGAAGTTTCGATTAAACTTAACGATTTTAATTGTTCTACAATCTCTAAAACTTGAGCGGACATAATACACCTAAAAGCACGCGGGAAAATGGTAGCCCCGCATATTTATATCGGGGTGGAAATTTGACACTAGCAATTTTAATTGCCCTGAAATGATATAATTTGATTATGGCGTTTAAGCCAAAAAAATTGTCCATAGTCCACGGTTGAAAGTACTGGGATATTTTTTGGATGAAGTATCAGGGGAGTTTCTGTGTAGGGTCATCCCAAGGACGGAGCCGTTCTACTTGGAGTCATAGAAATGTTGAATTAAGCCGCGAAGCGAGTAAGCGAGTCTGAAAGTCCGAATCCTGATTGTCGGTAGAGCGGTTCTCCTAAAAGCTAGAAAAGTGTAGCCAGATAGCTATTCTATGCAAATAGAATGGGGCGGCAAGCTATGCCCAACTTCTAGCCAGAACCCCCGTATCTTTAGAGCGGGGAGTGGCTCAGTTCCATCGTCAGCCAATTTAGGCTACTTTATTTATAATTTGAAATCATCTCACGCAAGTTTAAAAAGCTGTTGTTCATACACGGGATTTGAACCCGTGACCCTTCGGCCACTAGCCGAATGCTCTACCAAACTGAGCGAGTATGTAAGCTTTTTATATCAGGGCGCGAAATGAATTATTAGTTGTTGGTGGTTAGTTGTTAGTTGATAGTTGTTAGTTGTTGGTTTTTGGTTCTAACTCCCAACTCCCAACTCCTAACTCCTAACTTATTTCTTCCCTCGTATAAGTTGAAAAAGCGTTTTTCTACCTATTACGGTCGCTCTTACTTGGTTTTATCCAAGCAGCGGGCACGCATCCGGAGTCTATCGAGAGACTGTGAACGCTGTCGCTGGTTCAGTCGCCTGAATTTCGCTACTTTAAGGCCGTTATTTAAAGTATGTAAGCTTTATCTGTCAGGATACGAAGTAAAAGTCAATAATTACTTAGTCCACGAAGGTGGACTTTGCCTGTGTAGCAGCGGTTTCAACCGCCAGATACTGAAAATATACCGTCTTATAAAATATTTATCTCGCGCAAGTTAGCAAAGCTATTAATTACTTTGTTTGCTTATACCAATTCAGCAACATCCCCATTAGTGGAGATGGTAGGAGTCGAACCTACAACACATAAAATATGTGAACAAGTGTGTAAGCTTCACAAATTAGGGCGCGAGAATTATTTTAATTTTTATTGAAATCAAAGATAATTATTTTATAACTTTGAC
>JBCCLY010000409.1:0-4541 GCA_039026655.1 Cyanobacteria bacterium P01_C01_bin.38
ACCGTCCGGGTTGTCCATACTTTACAGAGCAGCTAATAAATCAAATGTTAGGTGTAGTAATTCATTTCGCTAATTCTGATAGGTAAAAAGGTTTGTAGTTGGCGATTTATCGCTCGGATTTAGGACTAAAGTCCCAACTACGAACCAGTCAAAATTAATACTATCAAACATAATTTTTCTCCCTACTCCCTACTCCCTACTCCTTACTCCCTCAATCTAAATCGGCAAACGATCTATGTCTTTATTGTGACCAATTACTACCATTGCGGTACCTTTTTCAAGACGTTTGTGGGGATCTGGATTGATAATAAATTTTTCGTCGTCAATACCATTGGTTTTTTTACCTATGGCTAAAACATTTAACCCATAGCGGTTACGAAGCTGTAGCTCGGCTACTGTTTTACCATCAAATTCGTCTGGTATGGCGATTTCAACAATACTGTTATCGGGATCGAGGTCGAATGTGTCTAATATGGAAGGCTTTGTAAGTGTTTGCGCTAAAGCACAACCGGCTTCATGTTCGGGAAAAACAACTCTGTCTGCGCCAACTTTTCGTAATAATTTACAGTGAACTTCGCTAGAAGCTTTGGCTACTACATTAGGTACACCACCTTCTTTTGCATTCAAAGTTGTGATAATACTTTCTTGAATGTAGTTACCAATTGCGACGATTACTGTATCAAACTCAAAAATTCCTGCTTCTTTAAGGGCAGCTGCTTCTGTTGAGTCTAATTGTAAAGCATGACCTGTTATTTCTTCTGTCAAGGCTTGCGATACCCGCTTTTCATCAATGTCTGTTGCTAATACTTCATAGCCTAATTTATGTAAAGTTGAGCAAACAGAACGACCAAAGCGTCCTAAACCAATAACCGCAAACTGCTGATTGGTTTTATTTAAAGTACGAAAAAACCCTAATGAGGACAGATTCACTGTTGTTATCCTTAATTATTACAGCTTTTGTTTAGCTTAAAAAAATCGGTCATAACCAATAACTTAAAAATTATTTTTTGTCCGACTGTGTTTATTTTATCATTTGTGTTTAATAGATTTTATAATTCACATATTTGCTCTAATGTGTTTGTTATGCCATTATTAAAAATTTAGAGGAAATAGGCAACGGGGAATAGGCAGTAGGGAAGATTAAGAATGCCCATTTTGATAAATAATGCTATTCTAGAATGTTTATTTACAAGCATAATTACCTTTTATAGTTTTTGACCGGAAAGTTAGCATAAAAAGTCATGATTAACCATTTATTAATCTAATCTGAATTTAAAGGTCAATTGTCAATATCTGTTATTTATGACATCTAACTATAGATTAAATAGGCATTGAACTACTGTAAACTTATTTTTGGTAAAAATTTATCCTACTAGTAAATCCTCTTCTGGAAAATGAATTCTTGTGGGTTTGGGGTCGCCAAGTACGGCGGACATTAACAGTAAAACACCAACTCTTCCCATATACATAGTCAAGATTAATACTAATTTACCTGCAAGAGAAAAATCGCTGGTTATTCCTGTAGATAGCCCTACGGTTGCATAAGCTGAAACGACTTCAAACAATATTTGGATAAAGTCAAATGTTGGATCTGTGATCGATATTAAAATTGTACAGATGATTACAACAGTTACAGAACCAACTACCACGCCAACAGCTTTTAATACTAAAGGTAAGGCAATGCGGCGTTCGTAAAGTAAAACTTCTTGTTTACCTTGAAGAATTGATTTAGTGCAGCTAGTAAGTACTCGAATAGTAGTAGTTTTCATGCCTCCTCCAGTACCTCCAGGGCTTGCTCCTATAAACATAAAAGCAATAGTAATAAATAGTCCCGCGTTTGTCATAGCGCCAATATCAATGCTATTAAAACCAGCAGTTCTAGTAGTCATCGATTGAAACCAAGCTGCTAGCAACTGACTGGGAAAACGGAAATATCTTATAGTTTCAGTATTTCTGATTTCTACGAAAAAGAAGGCAAGGGTTCCTAAAAGTAATAAAAATATTGTTGTACTAACAGCGACTTTGTAATCAAGAGATAACACAATATTACGCGGTCTTCTACGTAGGCGATCGCGCAACCAAAAAAAGATTTCTAAAATTACCTGATATCCAATTCCTCCGAAGATAACTAAGGCGGAAATAGTAAATACTAGTAAAGCGTTAGAATTGTAGTCAACTAAGCTGTTAGAGAACAAGCTAAAACCTGCATTGTTCCAAGCACTAATGCTGTGAAAAATTGCCAGCCACATCCCTTCATCCCATCCAAAATCGGGAACAAATACTAAAAGTAATAAAAAGATTCCGCTAATTTCAAAAAATAGCGTTACTGCGATAATAGAACGAATTATATTACCACTACCTTCCATTTCTCGTCTATCTAAAGCTTGTTGAATTGCCATTTTATGTCTTAAATCGAACCTACGGCCAGTCAACATAATTAGAAAGGTGGTAAATGTCATATAGCCCAAACCGCCAACTTGCGCGAGCAACAGGATGACCAATTGACCCCAGAAGGAAAAATCCGTACCAGTATCAACTACTGCTAAGCCCGTTACGCAAACAGCTGAAGTAGCAGTAAATAAAGCAACTATTGGACTATTCCACGTACCTGTAGCCGTAGAAAAAGGCATCATTAATAGGATAAATCCTACAGTGATGACAGCGAAAAAGCCAAAGCAAATTTTTTGAGAAGCGGTCATATCGATTTTAGATTTTAGATTTTGGATTATCTTTTGTGAATAAGAGAATAACGGATTTAAGATTTTACGATTTTTGATTATCTCTTGCTTGAAAGCAAGATTTTTAATGTCCTCAGAAAGCTAGCTGATTATGCCGGAAATACCATTTAGACAATACTAGGTGATTTGTCCCCGGCCGTTTTAATAGGTTTGTAGTAGGCGATTTATCGCTCCGGAGGACTAAAGTCCCAACTACGTTAGCGGAGCGTGTCCGATAGGACATACCTATCAATTGTTATGAGACAGACTGCGAGTAAATTTTTAAAAGTTTGCTCGTGCATTCTTTGGCTCTACCTCGGGACTTGTTTTTTAAGTTGAAATCCACGCATTAGCAAAGTCATATAAAAAATCTATCTCTACAAATTATTCCATTTTATTGCGGTAGTGGTATTTTGATTTCAAAAAACAAATACTCCGTTTTAATTAAAAATACTCATGGTAGCCTACCAATATATGTTTTTTTATTCTGCGACAGTCTTAACACATTGCTTTACTTATGAGTGCAACACTAAGCCAGCAAATTCAACAGTTTTACGATGCTTCTTCCGGACTTTGGGAAGATATATGGGGGGAGCATATGCACCACGGTTATTATGGTGCCGATGGTAAGCAAGAAAAAAACCGCCGTCAGGCACAAATTGATTTGATTGAGGAGTTGCTGCAATGGGCGCAGGTGCAGCAAGCTGAGAATATTTTAGATGTGGGTTGTGGTATCGGTGGAAGTTCTTTGTATTTAGCCGAGAAATTCAACGCTGCGGCTACTGGTATCACTTTGAGTCCGGTACAGGCGAAAAGGGCTTCCGAGCGGGCTGTTGAATTTGGTTTACGAGGTAGAACTCATTTTCAAGTAGCAGATGCCTTAAATATGCCCTTTGAGGACAATAGTTTTGATTTAGTTTGGTCTTTGGAAAGCGGCGAGCATATGCCCGATAAAAACAGATTTATGCAAGAATGCTACCGAGTACTTAAGCCTGGTGGAAAGTTTATTTTAGTCACATGGTGTCATCGTTCCACGGATGAGATTCCTTTGAGTGCAGAAGAAAAAAAGCATTTACAACAGATTTACGACGTTTATTGCTTACCATACGTAATTTCCTTAGCAGACTATGAGGCGATCGCCCGTCTACTACCTCTACAGAATATTCGCACAGCGGATTGGTCGCAAGCCGTTGCCCCTTTTTGGAATGTAGTAATAGATTCGGCGTTTACTCCCCAAGCCTTTTTCGGTTTACTGCGTGCTGGTTGGAAAACAATTCAAGGTGCTATGTCTCTTGGTTTAATGAGTCGCGGTTATGAAAGCGGCTTAATTAAATTTGGTTTGTTGGTTGGAAGTAAAGGGTGAGGGGGTGAGGGGGGAGAGGGGGAGAGGGGGAAGAGGGGGTAGATAAGAAGTTTTTAATTCCTATTCCCGATTACCAACTACCAACTACCTATTACCAATCCCCAATCTCCTATGCCCTATTTAATCTAAAATCTAAAATCTAAAATCCAAAATTATCATGAGTCAAGTTTCACAAACGGGGTTGCAAAGTAATTGGCTTTACGCTTTTTGGAAGTTTTCTCGTCCACATACTATTTATGGTACGAGTTTAAGCGTTTTGGGATTATCTTTAGTTTCAGTTGCTTTAACTAATAACGATTTTCCATTCCCGAATTCTTATTTTCTTTTATCTGTTATCGGCGCTTGGATTGCTTGTTTATCAGGAAATGTCTATATTGTTGGACTCAATCAATTACAAGATGTAGAGATTGACAAAATTAATAAGCCTCATTTACCTGTTGCTTCGGGAGAGTTTACACAAC
>JBCCLY010000410.1:0-4531 GCA_039026655.1 Cyanobacteria bacterium P01_C01_bin.38
CATCATTGGTGGAGTAATAATCAAAGTCGGTTCTCAAGTAATTGATTCGAGTTTAAGGGGTCAGTTACGACGCTTATCTTTGAGTTTGAAAGGGTAAATAAAGTTAGGAGTGAGGAGTTAAATAAAGTTAGGAGTTAAGAGTTGGGAGTTAGGAATAAAAAGTTATATTCAAATCTTGCACCAGTTTCAGAAACCCGGTTTCTTTTGGCTTGTTGCGAATGGTGCAAGATATCAGTTTTAACTAACCTATTGTATGAGCCTTAAAATTGATTCCAACACTCAAATATACGCTTAAGTTCACTCCTAACTCCCAACTCATAACTCATAACTCCTAACTCCTAACTCTTAACTGTTCACTGCTCGCTGTTCACTGTAAACTGTTAATTGTAGTCTTCGCTTTTATCCTTACTGATGGACAAGTTATTGGATGAAGCAGCTTCGCGAGAAATTGCTGAACAAATCGAAAGTAAATCGAAAAAGCCTTTTGATAATGCTTATAAAGCGGTGTTGGCTACCGAAGGTGCAGTTTATGCTCAGGGTTTTCTAGTACTCAAACGCAAGTCTTACCAACTTCTCGAACACGCTTGGATAGAAATAGATTCGCGAATTATTGACCCCAATTTACCGCATTTAACTAAGGAATCTCAGGAAATGTGGTACTTTACAGCACAAACCTTCACCGTAAAAAAACTCAAAAGGATAATTGAAGAATCAAAAGAAGATTATCCAGAAGATGACCCCTTGCCAATTTATGGTGATGCACCCTATGAATATTATGGGGAAGTAATGTTAGGTGGTAAAGAATATTTATCAGCTTATCAATTAGCTGCGGCTAAATATGAGGAATTAAATCAACCGCGTATTGAAAATAATTAATAACAGTGATCAATTATCAGTTATCAATTATCAGTTATCAATTATCAATGATCAGTTATCAATTACCGTAACTGTTTGAGTATTTGATATCAAATTTTAATTTTAAAATTGATTGTTGCTTGAGATGCAAGAAATATTTGAAATTATTCCTTAGATGATTTATTAATTTTACCTGTTCACACTTTCCCCTATTCCCTATTCCCTATTCCCTGTTCCCTGTTCCCTGTTCCTTATAAAACAAGATTTGTAAACATAGTCACAAGATATTTAATTCAAAAGTAAATAAATAACAGCTTTAAATCGGGAAGAAAACAATAATAAAAACCGATTCTTAAGATCGAGCATGACAAACTAATTATTTGTTGATAAAATTTATTTCGCTATACTTTACTTAATACAGTTGAAATAATTTTAGGCAAATACAGTAATGGAATCGAGTTTATCGTAGCGTGACCTATGGATAGAAGAAAATTGCTTAAAAAGGGTTTGTTAGCAGCTACAGGAATCGCTACAAGTTCTTTGTTTGGCTGTAGTACATTAACTTCAGCAACAAAATTAAAAGGTAAAAGTTGGGGCTATATTGGTGAAAAAGGCCCGGAAAATTGGGGAACTTTATCATCAGAATTTGCGGTTTGTCAATCGGGTAAAAATCAATCTCCAGTTAATCTTCAATCGGCTGTTGATGCGGATTTACCAGAGTTAAAAATAGATTACAAAGATTCTCCTCTTCGTATAATTAATAATGGTCATACTATTCAGGTAAATTATCAACCAGGAAGCTTTTTAACTCTTGATAATCAGCGATTTGAACTATTACAATTTCACTTCCATCATCCTAGCGAACATGAGGTTGATGGAGTTACGTTACCGATGGAATTGCATTTAGTTCATAAAAATCAAAAGGGAGCTTTGGCTGTAATCGGTATTTTTCTCAAAGAAGGCGAAGCAAACCCAACTTTACAAAAAGTTTGGCAAGCAATGCCAATGAAAAAAAGTCGCGAAAAAACGGTATCTGATGTTAGTATAAACGCTTCTAATTTATTGCCAGAAGACCAAGATTATTATCGTTATTTTGGCTCTTTGACTACACCACCTTGTTCGGAAACTGTTAACTGGATTGTATTAAAAGAATACGTTGAAATTTCTTCGCCACAAGTAAAGAAGTTCGCTCAAGTATTTCCTATGAATGCAAGACCTGTACAATTGGTTCAAAGCAGATTTTTGCTGGAATAGAGTTGCGGCAGGAAAAAGTTTCAATAACTTCTAAGAGGATGTTTTAAAAGTCTAATTAAATACTCGAACTGGCGGTTGAAACCGCGTCTACACAAACAAAACCCGTCTGCACGGGTTTAGAATCAACCAGCCCACGGAGGTGGGCTTTGCCTGTGTAGTAGAGCCATTGCGTTGCGCGGGTTCCCCGCGTTGTAGCAAATGGCGTGCGGTTTTAACCGCCGGATACTTTTCAAACATCCTCTAACTTCTTTCTCCTTCTGCATACTTCTTGAGTAATTCCTTGGATTTCATAGTGTTAATTGTTTCTTTGGGGTAGCTAATCCATTTTGCACGAGCAGCATAGAAAATAGAGAAAAAAACAAGATAATTTATACATTGTTGTTTAACATACCATATTCAAATAAAGGTCTAGTTTTTTGATGTTTATGTATGCACATCAAGCTAGTTGACCGTTACATTCATTTAGAACCATTGTTACTACCAAAAGTACCTAGAAATTACTTTAAAAAAAATATAGGATTTGGGACAAGGCTAAAAATCTTGGAAGCCGATAAAACACTTGAAATTATTCATATATAATGAAACACCCATTCGCTCTGGAAATCGCTGACTTAGAATCCCAACTGTCTGGACAAGATTTGCTCGAAGAAGTTGGAGAAGAGGAATCAGAAAAGTGTATTGGAGGTCTTAGCATTTACACTGAAAGATACAAAGAGAGTGGTGATTGCTCTTACCCCTTGCCTGAACCCGAACCCTGTATTTATCCGTTACCCCTGCCCAAACCCAAACCTTATCCCTGTAAACCTATAAAGCCAAAGCCTCCCGTATATACAACTATGGCATTGGGTGAAGAGGGCGGTTGCTATTTTGTCTACGATGAAATTGCTAAGGATTTAACTTAAGCATTGAGTTATCCCGAACTCTGGTTAATTCAATTTCTCCGGAAATAATATATCGATCCCATTTTAAGGCTTGTATATTGTTTTTCGGAGATGTTTATTTGCAAAAGAAATCTAATATTTTTATTTTTTAATGCTTATTAAATGAATATTTTAATTTTGGGTAATGCTACGGATGCTCATGCTGCTCATATTTATAATGCCCTTACCGAAGCAGGTGCGACAGTCAATTATTTAGATACGAGCCTATTTCCCAAACAGCTACGGATATCTTGGCAACCCGAGCAGCAGTTAGGATATTTAACTTTACCGACAGGAGAAGAATTAAACATCCAGGATATTCATAGTGTATATTGGCGTAATTTTTCTGGTGTTTATATTCCCGAATTTAAAGATTCCTATCAAAAGAAATTAGCGTATAACGATTCCATGAGTACGTTGAGAACGTTTATGCAAGCTTGCCCAGCAAAATGGGTTAATTCTTGGGAAGCATTCCAATTCCATAAAGAAAAACCTTTACAGCTAAGTACGGCAAAACAAATAGGAGCTACAATTCCTGCAACTTTAATTACTAATAATCCCAACCAAGTTATAGAATTTTGTCAAACTTATAAAAAAGCCATTTTTAAACCCGTTTACGGTGGTGCCCATACCCAATTTATTACAGAGGCTCATTTAGAGCCGCAGCGACTAAATTTAACTTTGAGCCTTTCTCCTGTGACGATACAAGAATATATACCCGGAACTAATATTCGTACTTATGCCATCGCAGATTCGGTTTATTCTGCCGAAATTCGTAGTTCATCTGTAGACTTTCGAGAAGACTTGGATGCTGAGTTAATTCCAATCGAATTGCCCGAATCGATTCAAAAACAATCTTTAGCGATAGCAAAGGCATTTATGCTAGAGTGGACTGCTATTGATTGGCGCGTTAAACCAACTGGCGAGTATGTCTTTTTAGAAGCTAATCCTAGTCCAATGTTCGTACATTTTGAACGTCAGACTGGTTTTCCTATTACAGAAAAGTTAGTTAATTTACTGATGAATTAAGCAATTTCTCGTACATCAACTTAAAACCTCACCCTCGTTCCCTCTCCTTGTTAAGGAGAGGGATGTCCGACAGGACAGGGTTAGTAACTGTTATGTAATTTCTGTACATAAGTGGACATATGTAGTCATATTGTCCAGAAATATAATTTAAATGGTGCCATAGTTACGGTAAATTTTTGTTTACATAGGATTGTCTTAATACGTTTTCATCGTAAACTAATGACTGTATGACGTTATGAGTGTTGATGCACTGTTAAATGCTTTTAAGTATCAAAGTTGAGTTGATTCCAAATAATAAGCAGATTAGTGCTTTTAAAAAAGCATCCGGTGTTGCACGTCATGCTTACAACTGGGCAAATGCCATTTTTAAAGATACATTACGATTACGCTCAACTGATAAATCGATAAAATTGCCAAGTTCTATCGACTTACATAAAAGGTTAGTAGCCGAAGTAAAGACGGCAAATCCTTGG
>JBCCLY010000411.1:0-4523 GCA_039026655.1 Cyanobacteria bacterium P01_C01_bin.38
CGCAAATTAAAAAACGGTTATGATTTTTACTTTAATTCTAAGCGTCATGACTTCACCGATAAAGTTTTTTTAGGTAAAGAAATTAAAGGAAGCGGCATCCAAGAAGGAGAACAAGCCCTAGATATTTTGGCAAAACATCCAGCAACAGCCCGTCATATTAGTTACAAATTAGCTCAATATTTTGTAGCAGACGAACCACCAAAAACCTTAGTAGATAAATTATCAAAACATTATTTAGCAACAGACGGCGACATTCGCAGCCTACTAGAAACTTTATTTAAAAGTTCCGAATTCTGGGATAAAAAATATTACAACGCCAAATTTAAAACACCAATACAATACGTAATTTCCAGCATTAGAGCCACCGACACACCCATTCAAGACTTTGCTCGAATAAACAGCGTACTTTACAGAATGGGAATGCCCTTATACGGAAATCAAAGCCCAGACGGATATAAAAACACTCAACAAGCCTGGTTAAATCCCAACGGTATTAATTGGAGATTAAGCTTCGCCAACACAATAGGTAGAGGAGGATTACGAAATAGAAATAGAAATAGAAATAATAATAATAATATTAATAATAAAAACCAACCCCGTCGCCCTAATAAACCAATTGATTCCACAGAATTAACAAAAACCCTCGGAAACAACCTTTCAACAAAAACCCAAGAAGTTATCAACAGCAGCCCCCCCAAACAACGAGCCGTAATCATCTTAGGTAGCCCAGAATTTATGTATAGATGAATAATTGGGCATGGGGCATGGGGCATGGGGCATTGGTAATTGATAATTGATAAAAAGTTAGCAATAAAAAAGTAGTGGGAGCGTCTCGCTCCCTGATAATAACAAGCTTTTAAATTTCCCTTCATCCCCTTGTCTCCTCCCAATCCCCAATCCCCCATGCCCAATCCCCAATCCCCAATGCCCTATTCCCAATTCTTATGAAAAGACGTAAATTCATCCAACAAGCCGGTATCTCTGCTTCTTTAATTGCTCTCGGAGCTAACGCTTGGGTAAGTAAAAGTATTTCAGCCACTCCCAACTCAAAACGTTTGATTGTTATCTTTCTCCGGGGTGCGGTTGATGGGCTTAGCGTTGTCGTACCTTACACCGATAACGCATATTATCAAGTTAGAAACAGAATCGCGATTCCTCAACCTGATAAAGCTGGTGGTGTATTAGATTTAGATGGAAAATTTGGATTGCACCCTAGTTTGGCTGCTTTAATGCCTTTGTGGAAGCAGAAAAATCTAGCTTTTGTTCATGCTTGCGGCTCTCCAGAATCTACCCGTTCCCATTTCGATGCTCAAGAATATATGGAGAATGGTACACCTGGAATTAAAAACACTAAAGATGGCTGGATGAATCGCCTTTTGGCTTTAATGTCTGGAGAAAACAATCCCATCCAAGCTGTAAATGTTGGTTATGATATTCCCCGAATTTTAGCTGGAAATGCTCCTGTTGCAACTATTCCCGCAGGGCGCAGAGTTGCCAAACGCTTACCTATAGATAATCCCAATTTAACAGCTGCATTCGATAAATTATACAGCGGTAACGATGCCTTGAGTAAAACCTATCGCGATGCACGAGAAGCCCGCAAAGCTTTAATGGAATCCGATGTGGAAATGAAATTAGCCAACAACGGCGCACCCTTACCCAAAGGTTTTTCAAGAGATGCCCAACGTTTAGCAAGATTAATGGTGCGGGATTCTAGAATTGAATTAGCGTTTATAGGTTTAGGTGGTTGGGATACTCACATCAATCAAGGCAATTCCAAAGGGCAATTAGCACAACGCTTGCAAAGTTTAGGAGACGGTTTAGCGACTTTACAAAAAGAATTGGGCGAAGTTTACAAAGATACCAATATCATCGTACTATCCGAATTTGGACGCACAGTAAGAGAAAACGGCAACGGCGGCACAGATCACGGACATGGTAACGTCATGTGGTTGTTAGGCGGTAACATTCGCGGTGGTCAAATTTACGGAGATTTTCCCGGCTTATCCGGCGACAGTCTACACGAAGGAAGAGATTTAGCAGTTACCACCGATTTTAGAGACGTGATTTCCACAGTTTTACAAAGTCATATTAATTTAGATAAAGCGAGCATAGATAAAATCTTTCCGAATTATCAGCCTGCATCAGCGCTTAAAATTCACAAGTAAGAAGTAAGAAGTAAGAAGTAAGAAGCAGTACCTCTTTGTATTCAGGTAGAGGATTCAAATAATGATAAAGTGGGAGCATCCCGAATGTGTAAATTTATTTTTTCGTAGTGCGTTAGCGTTGCCAGGTCGCGTGCGGCGAGCGCGTGTCCGGAGGACATACATCTTGCTCGCTATTACTGGCTAGCGAGCAAGATGCTCGCACTACAAACTTTATTTTTGCAAAATTGGGATGCTCCCGATAAAGTAACCTGAGTTCGGGATACCATTTTAATTCCTATAGTCGCGCAAAACACTGGATAATTTTCGTTTGAGAAAATTGAATTTGCTTCGGGATTACTATAATTATTTCTGTTTTTACTGCTTGTTCTGAACCTTCCGTTGGATTGAGAGATGCATCCCAAACTTCACCTCTGTTCATTGTTGAGATTCACCCAATTGCAAAGCTTCCCAATCGGATTGAGCAAATTCCTGGTTAATTATCTCAGCTTCTAATTGATATTCGACATCATTCGCCATTTCTGCAAATTCTGCGTCGATTTCTACCCGTTTTTGAGCTGCTAGTTCATTGCGAATCGCACGCGCTACAAACTGATTGCGACTTTTCGCTTTTCCCTCACTAACAGCGCGATCGGTTGCTTCTAATAATTCTACTGGTAGAGTTAGCGTGGTGCGGATAGTATTATTATCCATACTGACATCAATTTTGATGACTAAACTGATGACTATTATGCCATATCTTATTATCACTTACGCACTTAGATAGACATTTATTAGTTGTTAGTTGTTAGTTGTTAGTTGATAGTTGTTAGTTGTTAGTTGTTAGTTGATAGTTGTTAGTTGTTAATTATTAATTGCTCACTGCTCACTGCTCACTGCTCACTGATAACGTCTGCCTAAAACAGCCATATCTTCCGCATCTAATTCAACGGGTGTGCCGCTGCGAATTAGTTCTGCAAAATCTTCGTTGGGAACCATAATAGTTAAAGTATATAAACGCTCTAAACCTGTATTTTCAATTAGGTGAGTGCCAGTAGCGGGAACTAGTAAACTATCCCCAGTTTTGATATTTATAGTTTTACCATCGCAAGTAGCCCTACCTTCCCCTTTAAGAACAAAAAACATTTCCAAAGCAAACAAATGTCGATTCGGCGGAGTCTTGCCACCCACATCAAAAATCTCCACACAACAAGTCAAAGATGAATTGGCGATCGCCGGATCGAAAACAATTGCCAAACGGTTAGAATCATCAGGACTAATCCGATACGCTTGATAATCAGAAGGAGACTTAATAACCGGAATTACGCAACTGTTAATCATTTTAGGAGTTAGGAGTTAGGAGTTAGGAGTTAGGAGTTAGGAGTTAGGGATTGGTAGTTGGTAGTTGGTAGTTGGTAGTTGGTAAATAATCATAAAAGAGCATTACTCATTACTCATTACTCATTACCCACTACCGATTACCCACTACCCACTACCCATCCCCCTTACCCTATCCCCCTTCTCCGATTCCTTCAACAATTGCTTGCGAGTCTGTAACAAAACCAAATAATTGTTTAATGTTGTAAATAGTTGCTAACCAGCAATATTCTGGTGAAGTGGTTGCGCTACAGTCTTTGATAAAAATACAGTCATATCCTAAGAAATTAGCGTCTTGTAATGTACAGAGAACGCATTGGTCGGCGTTGACACCTGCAAATAATAATGTTGTTTTACCCAAATTCTTTAAAATGCTGTCTAATGGGGTATCCCAAAAACCGCTCATTCTAAACTTATCTACGTAAATATCATGAGGTAATTGTTCTAATTCATCTACTACTGCTGCTGCCCAACTATCTTTAGTAAGAACTTTTGCATCGTTGCTGGGTAAAGCATCTCCTAAACCAACACCTTCACCAGTAGGATTATAAACGTGACGCAAACCGGCGCTGATATTAAGTAAATCGTTACGATTCCCCCAGTTGAGCCATATCACAGGTACGTTGCGCGATCGCAGTACAGGTAGCAAATTCTGCAAAGGCTCTATCGGTTGCCGTGCGGGGGTTACATCTACTCCAATATGCGCCAACCAACCATCAGGATGACAAAAATCGTTTTGCATATCAATGACGATAATCGCAGTTTTCGCCAAATCAAAGCGCACATTTTTTGTTTCTGTAGCTACAATAGCGGGTTGTGGATCTAATGGAGAGCGGCTAATGTCTGCGATAGTATCATTTACCATCCAAGCATTCGGCGCAACTCCCAGAGGTTTTAATGGTTTCATGATAAAAGTTAGGAGTTAGGAGTTAGGAGTTAGGAGTTAGGAGTTAGGAGTTAGGAGTTAGGAGTTAGGAGTTAGGAGTTAGGAGTTATGAGTTA
>JBCCLY010000412.1:0-4522 GCA_039026655.1 Cyanobacteria bacterium P01_C01_bin.38
CCTTCTTTATCTCCCACCTTCCGCCATAATTCCAGCGCTTTTTCCCATTTATTAAGAGCCTGCTTTAATGATTCTGCGGTTCCTTGCTTAAATAACTGCAATCCTTCTTGGGTAAGCTTTTCCGCTTGTAAACGAATTGCTCCATCGGAACTTGCTTCCTGCTCCTGCGCTACCTCAACCCCTAAACTTTTCGATATCCCTTCTACCGACTTACCAACCAAAACAATACCGAGCAATGCAATTAAACCAGAACTTACTAACCGATGCACCGAATTATTCTTTTTACTAAACTTGCTCATAATCTATATAAGTAGAAACTAAGGACACCATTAGTTCACAAATACTTAGAAAACAAAATTCTCGCTTGTAAACTATGCACCCTTAAGCCTTGCCAAATATAAATATCAGTATTTCTACGAATTTTTACGCAATTAAAGATTTTATTTAAGACTCCTTTAATGAAAATATATTATTTGAGATGTTCATTTACAGTATTCATACTGAATTGTTTTTTGGTTCGATATAACGTTTGGGAGACGTAGCACTGCTACGTCTCTACATTTATTTTTTCAAAAACTATATTCTTGTGGGGTGGGCATCCCTGCCCGCCCGATTATACTTACACATCCCTGCCCGCCCGATCCAACTTACACATCCCTGCCCGCCCAATTTCACCGACACATTTACCATCACCACCCAAACGGCGAAAACAAAGAACTTCTATTCCGATAAAAATGCAGCCTTCCATAACCTAAAAACTGTCCGTGAGATTGCTCACCTCTAGGAAATGCCGTCACACCAAACAAATAAACACCTTCAACTGAAGGATTACGTCTCGGCTTCAAAGCAATAGTAATTGTTTTACCGGGTTCGACTGGCGGATCGAATGTCACCGATACTGTTTTTGATTTAGGCTTCTCAGTAACCTGAAGCGGCAATTTCTCTTTTTTACCGTTGCTTTTCGATATCGCAAAACTATCTTTTAAATCAAAATTTATCTTATCCAATCCCGAATGCTGATTAATCGTTATCGTTTGCAGAGGTTCACCAGCATCAGACGGAACCTTTACGGTAAAGTAATATGTCGCACCCCATATATTTACATCATCAAAAGTGGTTGTTGCTTTCAACAAACGAGGCACTTGCACAAAATATACTTTCCCATATTGTAGCTGTACTGCTTGACTTAATTTAAATGTCGAAATTTCGATACCGATGATGCAGGTTAGTAAGGTGCTTAATGCAAAGGCGAAGCGCATAGTTCAATGTTAGGAGTTAGGAGTTAGGAGTTTGAGATTTGAGAAGTAGTAATAATAATGTGACTAGCTCGGCTTTAATAACGCTGAAGTTTTAACAATTCGGTACATTAATTTGAAGAATGAGATATTCGTAGTGCGAGCATCTTGCTCGCTCGTGAAATCTTACCAGCAATATATTCGTAGTGCGAGCATCTTGCTCGCTCGTGAAATCTCCCCAGCAATAGATTCGTAGTGCGAGCATCTTGCTCGCTCGTGAAATCTTACCAGCAATAGATTCGTAGTGCGAGCATCTTGCTCGCTCGTGAAATCTTACCAGCAATAGATTCGTAGTGCGAGCATCTTGCTCGCTCGTGAAATCTTACCAGCAATACATTCGTAGTGCGAGCATCTTGCTCGCTCGTGAAATCTCCCTAGTGAAACCCAACACCCTTCGGAGGACGCGCATTCCTTACTAAAAACCTTGTCCATTAGTTTTGATGCCTTATTCTCCAGTCCTATTTATAGGACTTTAGCTATTAGACTGGGGTTTGCAACCCCAGGCGGGTGTCTAAGAAAACCTACCATCAATGAGACACATCGCTACGAACTATAGCATTCCTAAATCATTTGTGAGAATTTAGAAACCCGGTTTTTTGAAAAAACCGGGTTTCTGGCACCTACTTTTCTCACGACTCATCTAGGATTGCCAGGACTTACGCAAGCGTCACAAGACTCGGGTGGTGCGTGACACTGAAAACATTGTTACTACGTTCAACATTAGTCAAAGTGTCACAGCAACGGCAATAAAGCAGGAAGAGAATCTACACTGCTTTTTGCCTCCCCTACAGTAAAAATATGCCGGTTGCGTAAGTCCTAATTGCTATATCTTGATTTATTTATACTGGTTTACACACTCGCTAATTATTAAGAAATGTAATCAAAAAGGTACGGTAAATACTATTTTTGTGTGTAAAACTACGACTGCTTTGTAAAGGATAGTTGAGATTAGTAGTCAAAACAACTTTTTATGTTTCACACTAAGAACATAACGAAGCAATTATTTTTTTATGAATACCATTTCCACTTCCAGAGTAGAATTTAAGCGTCCTGTTTGGCTAAATGTTGTAATTTTAACTTTGGGTTTCTGGCTCAGTGCTAGCGTTATTTTAGATTGGGTAATTATGCCTAGTCTTTACGTTTCTGGGATGATGACTCAATCAAGTTTTGCATCTGCTGGCTATACAATTTTCTGGATTTTCAATCGTGTTGAATTATTGTGTGCTGGATTGGTATTAACTGGTGTTTTGGCTTCTAGTCAAATTAATTTAAACTGGCAAAAGAAGATTATTTTCGGCGCAAATCTATTAGTCGCAATTGCGTTTGTTAATACTTATGTTTTGACTCCAGAAATGTCTGCTATTGGACTGCAATTAAATTGGTTTGAAGCAGTTGCTGAAACTCCCGCGCAGATGAATTTATTACATGGCGGTTACTGGCTACTTGAAGTTTCAAAATTAATAATCGGCGGTACTCTTTTTGCTTGGTGTTGGAAGCAGTTAACAGTGAACAGTGAGCAGTGAGCAGTGAACAGTTAGTAGTGAAAACTAAAATTTAATACTGATAATTATTTACTCAGTTCGATTGATTTTTCGGGCTGAGTGTTGTTTTTTATTCTTTTAGTGTTTTGTCTTATAAATGATAGGTTCGTAGTTGGCAATTTATCGCTCTAGGGACTAAAGTCCCAACTACAAACCAATGATAGGTTCGTAGTTGGCGATTTATCGCTCCAGGGACTAAAGTCCTTACTACGAACCTAAAAAATGGTGCGTTACGCTGTCGCGATAACGCACCCTACAATTGATGATCCACACCCTCCGGGTGAAAACTGTTCACTGTTCACTGTTTACTGTTCACTGTCTCTATGAAAGAACAACAACATCCGCAATACAATCGCGATCGCCCTTTACTGGAAAATTTGTTGGTAGGGGAAGCGAGCAATGAGAATTTAGCGGAATTAGCGCGTTTACGAATTCGCTATCAAAATTTTCCCGGTGCTTTCGATATTCAACGAGGTTTGGATGAAGTACTGGAAAAATGGGAAATTACAGAAGCGGAACTTTTCGAGAAAACCAGAGCAATTCACGCCGTCGGCGGAATTTACCGCACTAAAGGTAAGAAGGAAGAACAAGATTGGAATTGACAAGAGTTAGGAGTTAGGAGTTAGGAGTTAAGAGTTAGGAGTTATCTACCCCCTCTCCCCCCTCTACCCCCTCTACCCCCTCCCTACATCTCTTCACTCTCTCGACTTCTGATATTGGCGAAGTTGCTGCAAAAGTTCTTCTTGTGAGGAATCTGCTTTTGGTAGGTTTTTAGTTTGTTTGTTGTCGCTGTTTTTAAAGGCGTTGGTTGAGGAATTGAATCTAAAAGGTTGTTTTCTAATTGGTTTTGATATTTGATTTGGTTTGTCTATGCTGGCTTTTACTGAGTCGAGGGTGGCAGCAAATTTTACTTGTTGTTCTACTTGATCGGTGGAGGAGACTAAGCCGCTTAAGCCATTCACTAGTTCTTTAAGGTTTTGTCTAAATTGTGGATCTCCGGTTAAATCGTCTAAATCTGATGTGATTTTCTGGGTATTTTGAAAGGTTACTCTGGCGGAATCTAATGTTTGTTGCAGTACTAATAGGTTGTTTGGATCGTTGAGTGTTTTGGTGATATCGTTTAACTCTGCTGATGCTTCTGCTGCATTGGCTGAGAGGGTTTCGAGGTTTTCTAGTAATTGTCCTTTGGTAAGTCTATTGATACTTGGGGATAAACTGCTAACGGTTGTTCTTAATTGGGAACTGGTTGCTGTGATGTCGTTTAATGCGGTAACAAGTGAGGAACGGTTTGTGGTTACTAAGTTATCGATATTTGATAGCAGTCTTGAAGCTTGGTTGGCGGTGGAATTAATTTGGGTAGATGTACCTCTAAATTGTCTTGCTGTTGTGCTAAATTCTCTTGCTGTGGCGTTTAGTTGTTCGGCAGTGTTACCGAATTGATTTATAGTTCTATCGGTGGATGTACTAACTCTATTTGCAGCGCTTGCTACTTGGTTGGCGGCGGAAGCAAAGGTTCTTAATTCTTGCTGTGTAGTTTTTGTCAAGCTGGAGACATCGCGAGTTAGTTGAGCTACTTGTGCGGCTGCTAGGGATGTATTTTTTAAAGCTTGGTTAACGTTGTTGTATACATCCGGTCTGCTGTAAACTTCTGATAAACGGCTGCTGTAGCGAATTAATTCATCAACG
>JBCCLY010000413.1:0-4509 GCA_039026655.1 Cyanobacteria bacterium P01_C01_bin.38
AGCTTCTGAAATTAAATTCAACAAAAAAGAGTAGTTTACCACTGTCATCCCATGAACGTTCACTGCTTTTAGAATACTATCAGGACGATATTTTGAAATTGCAAGGATTAATCGATCGCGATTTATCTGCCTGGTTAGTATAGGTTGATAAGTTTTTTAGTCAGCTGAAACTAAAGTCGTTGAATAAAGAATATTTTTAGATATTTTGAATTAACTATTTATAGTATTTGTAGGGTGTGTTATGACTTTAGCCTAACGCACCAAAATGTAGATATCATGCATGGTGCGTTACGCTGCGCGATAACACACCCTACAACCTCTCTTTACCTCTTCCCTCCGCGCCCTCCGCGCCCTCTGCGGTTAATAAAAACCAGCAATTTAAAAACAAACTAGATATGATGGTGCGTTACGCTGCGCGATAACACACCCTACAATCTCTCTTTACCTCTTCCCTCCGCGCCCTCTGCGCTCTCTGCGGTTTATAAAAATCAGCAAATTAAACAAAAAATAGAACTGAAATACTACTAAAATAGAGGCAGAGCCTCGCTAACTACATTCCCAGGTAGAACCTGGGAACAAGAAAACAAGAAAAAAAGCGGTAGAGAAATTAAATTCCCTACCGCTTACTAATTATCAAAATCCTAGATAACTAAATATCTAAAATTCAATTACCCTTCAACAGCTTGAGGCATAGCATCATCTTGTCCGCTGTCGCTGTCACTTTCTTCTTCAGTCTTTTGAGAATGAACTAGAATATTTCCGGTTTCATCCACGTCAACAACGGCTGTATCACCTTCACCAATGCGTCCGGAAAGAATCTCTTCTGCAAGACTATCTTCCAACAAACGCATGATTGCTCGACGTAAAGGTCTTGCACCGTAGCTAGGATTATAACCTTCTTGCAGCAAACGCTCTTTAAAGCGATCGCTAACTTCTAGTTTGATACCTTTCTCGGTGAGTCGTCCGAATACTTCCTTGAGCATAATGTCGGCAATCAACATTACTTCTTGTCTGTTCAACTGACGGAAGACGATGATTTCATCGAGACGGTTGAGGAATTCAGGACGGAAGTATTGCTTAAGTTCTTCGTTAACCAAAGACTTAATCCGGTTGTACTGAGACTCGCCAGCATCTTCGGCAAACTCGAAACCAATTCCACCACCACCTTTTTCAATCACCTTAGAACCAATATTAGAAGTTAATATCAGCAAGGTATTCTTGAAATCTACGGTACGTCCCTTAGCATCCGTTAATCTACCGTCTTCAAGAATTTGAAGCAGCATATTGAATACATCGGGGTGCGCTTTCTCGATTTCGTCGAATAGCACTACCGTATAAGGTCTGCGTCTTACAGCTTCTGTTAACTGACCGCCTTCGTTGTATCCGACATAACCAGGAGGCGAACCAATCAGCTTACTGACGGTGTGACGCTCCATAAATTCGGACATATCAAGACGAATCATTGCTTCTTCCGAACCGAAGAAGTAAGATGCCAATGATTTAGCTAATTCGGTTTTACCAACACCAGTAGGCCCGGAGAAAACAAAGCTAGCAATCGGTCGATTTGGATTCTTCAAACCAACACGAGCGCGACGAATAGCTCTGGAAACTGCTTTTACAGCGTCTTCTTGACCGATCAAACGCTGGTGTAAAGTATCTTCCATGTGTAGCAATTTCTCGGATTCGGATTCGGTGAGTTTGTTCACCGGAACGCCAGTCCAAGAAGCCACAATGTGAGCAATATCTTCTTCTGTAACTACGGGTTCTTCACCATTACTGCCAGAACCTCCAGCTTTACTTTGAGCAATAGCGCGAATTTCTGCTTTGATCTCCATTTCGCGATCGCGCAGTTCGCCAGCCTTATCAAAGTCTTGGGAACGTACTGCATCATCCTTCTCTTTGAGGATTTTACGCAGTTCTTTGTCTAACTCTTTAGCTGCCGGTGGCAGTTGGGAGTTAATCAAACGTACCCGAGAACCAGCTTCGTCAATTAAGTCAATTGCTTTATCTGGTAAATAACGGTCGCTAATATAACGGTCAGATAATTTGGCCGCCGCTAACACCGCTTCATCAGAAATTTTCAATTTATGATGTTGTTCGTAACGGTCGCGTAAACCGTATAAAATTTCAATAGTTTCATCTACTGAAGGTTCACCCACCATCACTGGTTGGAAACGACGTTCGAGCGCTGCATCTCGTTCGATGTGTTTGCGATATTCATCGAGCGTTGTCGCACCAATACACTGCAATTCACCACGAGCTAAAGCAGGTTTTAGTATATTAGCCGCATCAATTGCGCCTTCCGCCGCACCAGCACCAATTAAGGTGTGTACTTCGTCGATTACTAAAATTACATTTCCCGCCTGACGGATTTCATCCATTATTTTCTTCAGGCGTTCTTCAAATTCACCCCGATACTTAGTTCCTGCTACGAGTAAACCAATATCAAGAGTTACTACACGTTTTTCTTCTAAGATGTCAGGAACATCTTTGTTTCCAATACGCTGTGCTAATCCTTCAGCAATAGCTGTTTTACCAACACCAGGTTCCCCAATTAATACGGGGTTATTTTTGGTTCTACGACCTAAAATTTGGATTACCCGCTCAATTTCCTTAGCACGTCCAACCACGGGGTCAAGCTTGCCATCTAGAGCCATTTGGGTCAAATTAGATCCAAATTCATCTAGAGTTGGAGTTTTATTACGTCCGGATTGACCTGTAGACGTAACTTCAGCGGTTTCACCAAGCATACGAATCACTTGGGTTCTGACCTTAGATAAGTCAACACCAAGATTTTCGAGTACTCTAGCTGCTACACCTTCTCCTTCACGGATTAAGCCCAACAGTAGATGCTCGGTACCAATATAGTTATGACCTAACTGGCGAGCTTCTTCTAAAGATAATTCCAGAACTCGCTTTGCCCGTGGGGTAAACGGAATTTCCACGGCGACAAAACCCGAGCCTCGGCCGATAATTTTTTCGACCTCGATTCTGGCATCTTTAAGGTTAACGCCCATTGATTTGAGCACCTTAGCCGCCACGCCAGTTCCCTCGCCAATTAAACCCAAGAGGATTTGTTCGGTGCCAACAAAATTATGCCCAAGGCGGCGAGCCTCTTCTTGAGCAAGCATTATTACCTTGATGGCTTTTTCTGTGAAGCGTTCAAACATAAGGCATTATTCCCATCGCCTGCGTCGTGCCGGTACGCTGATTTTAGCACAGGCAAATCCTATGGGTGTCTGTGGAACTTGTTAGACATCCAAATGCTAGGAACCTACTTTATTGGTTGAGGCTACATATTATTTGTTACTTTTTTGTAGTCAGCCTACTGAGGAGCAGAATTAAGTACGTTATTTAGCTTGACTACAACCCATACACACTTAGATTCGGTCGATTCCTAAGCCATGAGCCAACAACCACTAATATCAATTGTTTTTATTTTCGTCAAGTAGATTATGAACTTTATAAAAATACTTTATAGTTAGATTAAATATCATTTAATTATTGATAGTAATAATTTTTAAACAAGAAGAAGGGAGTAGGGAATTGGGCATTGGGCATTGGGCATAGGTCAAAGGTTAAAGGTTAAAGGTTAATAATCTTACATTAACTCTTAACTCCTAACTCCTAACTCCTAACTCTTAACTCCTAACTCTTAACTCCTAACTCCTAACTCCTAACTCCTAATTCCCAATAAGATTTCCTCAAGCCTTGACGAACAAAGTTATCCCAATGGGTAATGGTTTCTGAAAATTCTGGCTTGTGTATGCCTCCAAGCCACAGAATTAATGCGTCTTCACCATTATCTTTGTAATAACGTCTTCTTCTTCCTGCACTCTTGAAGCCAAATTTTTCGTATAGGGCAATTGCCCCAAGGTTGGAAGCTCTTACTTCTAATGTCGCTCTTTCTAAATGGCGATCGCGTGCTGTGTTGATAAGAGAATAAAGTAAAGCTGCGCCCATTCCTTGACGGTGATATTGAGAGTCTATCGCCAAGATTGTAATGTGGGCTTCTTCTAAAATTGACCAAAAACAACCCATTCCTAGCAGTTTTTCGCCAGTTTTCTGCGAAAATATACCTTGTATCTCGCTGCTTGAACTGTCAATTTCCCTTTGGTAGCCTTCTTTCGTCCATAAACCACCGAAGCAAGCTTTATCAAGTTCGAGCATTGCGGACAGATGTTCATGAGAAAGAGATTGAATTTTTAGCTCAAATAAATTCACTATTTATTGGATATAGTACATCGCCCTTTGTACACTGGGTAACGGGCGGTAATTGTCGTCTAGAATTCAACACACACACTTTATATCTTTTATATCGTTATGGTATCGACTTACCCTGCTGGGGTTCAAACAAATGGTAGTAATTATATACTATCGCATGGTGGAAAGGAAAATGTTTCGCCGAATCAATCGCTTTTGCCTTTGACTGCTTCTATTAACAAGAATGACAATTTAGAAGTAGGGGGTTGTGATGTAACTACTCTTGTCAAGCAGTTTGGTTCTCCA
>JBCCLY010000414.1:0-4507 GCA_039026655.1 Cyanobacteria bacterium P01_C01_bin.38
GGGGGAAGAGGGGGGAGAGGGGGAAGAGAAGGAAGAATAAATAATTATTACCAATTACTAACTCCTAACTCCTAACTCCTAACTCCTAACTCCTAACTCCTAACTCTTTTAAGCTATCTCCAGTAACGCGACAAATACGCCAATCTTCTAAAATATCTGCTCCCATATGCCGGTAAAATGCTTTTGCTGGTTCGTTCCAATTCAAAACGCTCCATTCCAATCTTCCACAATTCCTTTCCACAGCAATGCTCGCGAGCTTGGTTAAAAGAGCTTTGCCAATACCTTTTTGACGATATTCTGCTAACACAAATAAATCTTCTAAATAAATCCCCGGTTGGGTAAGAAAGGTTGAATAATTATGAAAAAATAAGGCGAAACCCGCAGCTTTTCCGCTTTTTTCTGCGAGTATCGCTTCAGCATATTTCTTAGAACCAAATAAATGCTCTTTTAGTTGTGCGGCACTACCTGTAACTGCATCGCTTAGTTTTTCATATTCTGCCAACCCTTTGATTAATTCAAATAATATGTCGCAATCTTCAGGTTGAGCTAAACGTAAAATTAAATCGCTATCCGCAGTCATGCCTGTTATTTAAAATATGAAGGATGAAGTGTTAAGTATGAAACAAAGATTTCCTAAACACCGGGTAACTTTACAAAACTTTTTATTGAAGTGTTGCTCTGCGCGATGGTGACATTATCTTTAATCCCCTAACAATTTCTTCGTGGGTTGCCGTTCCATTTGCGACTTTTGGCATGATATTCATCAATTCTAAAGCTAAATCTGTAGGAATTCCCGACGCTTCTAAGCGCTTTAGTTCCAAAATATCAATCCCTGCTTCTAATCCTTCCAAATACTCTTCTACGGTAACTCCAAAGTCTTGAATTTCTGGCATAGATACAGTTCCCTAATTTTTAATTTAAGTTCATTATTAAATTTCTACGTTCATTTTCTCGCAGAAATGGCGTATTAAAAGTTTATTAAAGAATAGTTTGTTTAAATATTGTTAAGTCAAAGGTTCGTAGTTGGCGATTTATCGCTCTGAAGACGTGCATTCCTTACTACAAACCATAAATTTATTTAGTTCGTAGTTGGCGATTTATCGCTCTGGGGACGTGCATTCCTTACTACAAACCATAAATTTATTTAGTTCGTAGTTGGCGATTTATCGCTCTGGGGACGTGCATTCCTTACTACAAACCCATTAGTAATAATTTTTACTGCATCCCCATCCACCAGGGATTATAAATCCCTGGCTAATAGAAGGCAGCCTTCTCAAGAGGACTAATTAAATTGATAACTGTTAACTGTTAACTGTTAATTGACTAAATCAGCCAACCTTTCAAACGCTTCGCAATGTGGGGACGACGCAATTTACGCATTGCTTTACTTTGAATTTGTCGTACCCTTTCGCGGGAAAGATTGAACATATTGCCAACTTCTTCTAAGGTACAGGGTTCGCTACTTGCTAAACCGTAACGCAAGGAAATTACGTCTTTTTCCCGTGGAGTTAATACGTCTCCTAATACTTCCCAAATCTCCTGACGCATCATGGTTTCGTTCATTCTTGCTTCTGGAGACTGATTGTCTTCGTCTTCCAATAAATCCATTAATTCGGTATCTTCTTCTTTACCGACACGGTGATTCAAGGAAAGGGCTTGACGACGCAATTGTTGTAGTTGACGCAGTTGATTGGCGGGAATATCTAAAACTTCTGCTAATTCCTCTTCGTTGGGATTTCTAGATAATTTTTGCTTTAATTCTCTCTGGGCTTTCTTTAACTTATTAAGCTTTTCTACAATATGTATTGGTAAACGAATTGTTCGCGCATCATTGGCGATCGCCCTTGTAATTGCCTGACGAATCCACCAGTAAGCGTAGGTTGAAAATTTGTATCCTTTATCTGGGTCGAATTTTTCAGTAGCTCTATTTAAACCCATTGCCCCTTCTTGAATCAAGTCTAGAAAGGGAACTCCACGATTAAGATATCGTTTGGCGATGGAAACCACAAGCCGCAAGTTAGAACGAATCATTTTGCGCTTGGCGACTTTACCTTGGTACAAGCGATGCTCTAACTGCTTTTGAGTAATCCCCATTTCTTGGGCTACTGCTGCTTTATCGGGGAAATATCCTAATTTTTCCTGGACTGAGGCTTGTGCTTGTCTTACTTCTTCGAGGATGCGTACTCTTTTAGCTAATTCCACCTCTTCATCAGGCTTAAGCAGTGGATAACGCGCCATTTCTTTGAAAAATGCCCCTACAGCATCATCGTACTCAGTTTTGTTGTACCCTGTAGGACGCGCGGCTGCTAAATCATCCCCATTGCTCGATCCATTTTCAATATTTTGAGCAATTAAAACTTCATCGTCTGTCACTACTTCTAAAACGTTAATTGCTTCTGATTGATTATTATCAGCAACTTTTTGCATACTTTCCATTGTTCCCAATTGTGCAATACTCATAGTTTTTTTAATGGGGGATTGTTGCCTAATACCGTAAATAATGAAAGTGACAGCTAACGCATGGACATTTAAAGCTGAATTTTTGCAATTTTTTATGCTTTATCTGTCTTTCACTCAATTTAAAAACATACATAGTGGCTTTACAGCTTGACTTTCACTTGAAGAGTAAAGCTTGAGAGTTTAATACAGCTATTACCCACTCATATGACATAGTTATACTTTTCACGAGCAAATATAAACGATTACTAACCGCTGTAAATATATACTTCACTTTTCTTCCCTAACAGAATTTTCTTCTTCTCACCTCCTAATTTTTTTATCTACTCAATAAATATAAAAAATAATCTTTTTCCGCCTAGATGTTCGGTTTTACTATGTTTATCTTAATACTTTTAGTATTTTAAGTTTAATAACGTTCAGACGCTAACCCTGTATGCTTTCCAAGTCAATATATGACTTTGTGCAATTCTTGGTCAATTTATAGAAAATTGCAAGCCAAACTCTAGGAATTTATTTCCCATATAAAAGCATCTCATATACTGCTAAAGCTGAATATCTATCAATAGAGAGATTAGCCCTATTCCTTAATTGGTAAAGGAGGGCATAAATTAACCACAACATCTGAGATTATTTGAGATAGGATGTCATGTATCAAAAAGTCATTAGCAATATGGTTTATGTAAGGTTTGTTTATCAAATTACATCTAACGGAAATTTATCAAGTATTATGTCCATTGAAAGTATTCCGAAATACATTTTAACTTATTCATAGGAGATTCTTAATACTTGAATAAGTTAAGTCAATTTTGTTAAACGGATATTGGTAATTATCGATTAATCAAATCACAAAAATATGTATACAAACAATGCAGCTTTACCAACTGCAATCGCGGCATCAGATCGAGGCGAATATAGCTTGCGAATTCCCCAACCGCAATGGATTGAAGTGTTGGTGGACTGTCCAAGAGTAACGGGATTATTTACTTATGGATTACCCCCAGGGTTAGAAGTACAGCGGGGAGATATTTTGAGCGTACCCTTTGGCACGCAAACAGTTGGTGGAATAGCGATTCGTAAATTAACAAAACCTCCCCAAGATATACCAGCTTATAAAATTCGGAATATAGAAGATGTAGTCAGTGAGGGATTTTTCCCAGATTTTTACTGGGAATTATTAAACCAAGTTGCAGCTTATTATTTTACGCCTTTAATTCAAGTAATTCGCGTTGCTTTACCTCCGGGTTTATTAGGAAAATCTCAGCGTCGCATTAGACTTGTTTCTTCTAAAAATAGTTCCCCAACTCTATCAAAATCATTCTCTCCCGCAGCCCGAAAAATTCTTGATTTACTCCAACAATCACCAGAAGGAAATTACAGTTTTGTTTATCTACAACGGCAAGTTCGCGGTGCTTATCGTGCGGTAAGGGAATTACGAAGATTTAATTTGATAGAGACTTATTTAGAAGCACCTCGTTTAACAAAGCCGAAATTACAAAAAGCGGTAACGTTAATCGCAAGTAATTTTGCAGCGGATTTAACTACTCGTCAAACAGAAATTTTAGAAGTACTTCGGCGACGCGGTGGCGAAATGTGGCTAACCGAATTATTACAAACTTGTAGCACCAGTTCCTCAGTTATCAAAGCGATAGAAAATAAAGGTTATGTTGTTGTAGAAGAAAAAGAAATATTGCGAACCGATAAAACTGAAAATGCAGATGATACATTCGCCGGAGGGCAAGCAAAAAACCTTACATCAGCCCAACAAATAGCTTTAGAAACCATAAATAATATTAATGGATACGCATCAATTTTATTGCATGGAGTAACGGGTTCCGGAAAAACAGAAGTATATTTGCAAGCAATTGCACCTTTATTACAAAAAGGTAAATCGGCATTAGTATTAGTTCCAGAAATCGGACTAACACCGCAACTAACCGATCGCTTTCGTGCCAGATTCGGTACCAAAGTAAGCGTATATCATAGTGCCCTTTCCGATGGCGAACGTTATGACACTTGGCGACAAATGTTAGCAGGAGAACCCCAAGTA
>JBCCLY010000415.1:0-4498 GCA_039026655.1 Cyanobacteria bacterium P01_C01_bin.38
AAAAATAAGTAAAGATTAAAGGTCAAAGGTTAGAGGTTAAAGGTTAAAGGTTAAAGGTTAAAATTCCTAACTCCTAACTCCTAACTTCTAACTCCTAACTCCTAACTCCTAACTCCTAACTCCTAACTCCTAACTCCTAACTCCTAACTCTTTACCTATTTCTAGATCCGCGAATTATAATACGCTCGCCTTGAATGTTGATACTTTCGAGTTTAATTGGCAGCTTTTTAAGTTCTTGAGAAAGAAGTTTATTGATACTTTCTTGGGGAATACCGATATTTTGAGAAACTTCGGCAATGGGAAAGCTAAAATGACCTAGAGAAACGCGAGTTGTGTTATCAAAGCTAAATTCCTGATTGCGAATGCTGGGTTTTCCTTCAATTCCGATATAAACTTGCTTCTGTTTCCCCGGTAAACTTTGCAATAATTGAATAATTTTAGTTTCTTTTCGCGCAGATAATTCCTGTACGGGAATAGATGCGGTTTCAACAACAGCGCCTACAGAAATTTTACCGTTCTCAATTTTAGTATTTGTACCTTTAATAGCCGAAGAAAATTTCTTCTCCTTATCTTTTTGATCGATAGAAGAAATAATTAACGAATTAACTTCTTCTGCATCAAGTTCTACTTCTCCCGTAGTTGTAGCTGTCAAATTATCTGAAACTTTACGCAATACTTCTTGAGGATTGATTACTTTTTTCGCTAACTTAGTGGAAGAGATTACATTTTCATCTGAAGAAGATTGAACATACCAGGAAGGTAACTGCATCGCTTGTTGCCAAACGAAAAATGTTGCAATACCCATACCGCTTAACATCAAGCTAAATATCAGCAAAAGTCGCTTATAGATCATGAGGAAATAGGGAATAGGGAATAGGGAATAGGTAGTTGGTAGTTGGTAATTGGTAGTTGGTAATTGGTAGTTGGTAATTAGTAAAATATTAAAATTAATCTCAAATGTACAATTATAATTACTTCGACATCAACAGCATTTCCCTTAAAAAAAACATTCTTAACGTTATTTTTTTAATTCCCAATACCCAATACCCAACGCCCAATGCCCAATGCCCAACTCCCAATTCCCCAAAAATAATCCAATAAAAAACCCCAGTCGGGGGACTAGGGCTTAATTTATCTGTTAGATTAATTGATTCAATCATTTTCTGGGGAACTGGCTTCTAACGATTGCAAAGAATTTTCAAATGCCATACGCTGTTCGGCATTACGCAATAGATAACCATTTAACATCGCAGAAGCTAAAAGTCTTCCTAAGTTTTCGCGATTAGTACTAATCATTACATTGAAATCATCCGAAGGTAAACCACCCAACATCGCCACAATAGTACGTTCAATTGCTTCTGAAACTTCCGAAGAGCCAGGGCGAGAAAGCTGAGAAACCGTCTCAGGACTCAAAGATTTAATGTAGTGCAATAATGAATTACCACCTGTTGTTTGATCGCCAAAAAATTCCGGATTGCGCTGATCTATATTATTCACGATATTTTATTTGTGACATTCACTTCAACTTACATAAATGAATGTAACAGCTTTTTAAGCCAGAAGCAGTCAGCTAAACCGTACTTAGATGTGGGGGTTTCTTCTACTCGCGGGGATGGGAGGGTAGAGGGGGTAGAGGGGGTAGAGGGGGTAGAGAGGGGATGAGGTAGATAGGGAGCAAGATGCTCCCACTACCAACTACCAACTACCAACTACCAACTACCAACTACCAATGCCCCATGCCCTATGCCCCATGCCCTTTTATCTTCTTCTTCAACACTTGCAAAAGTCTATCTACATTTTCTTTGCGGCTGTTGTAACCCATTAATCCGATGCGCCAAACTTTGCCACCTAACTCACCAAGCCCACCTCCGACTTCAAGGTTTTCTTCTAAGAGCATTTCTCTGGCAACTGCTTTACCGTCAATGCCTTCGGGGATGCGAACAGTTGTAAGTGTTGGCAGTCTATACTGTTTCTCAACGTGCAAAGTCATTCCTAAATCTTCTAAACCCTGCCACAGATATTCTGCATTTTTCTGATGCCTTTCCCAACTATTTTCTACTCCTTCTTCGGCTAGTAAACGTAAGGATTCCCGCAAAGCATAATATAAATTGATAGGGGCTGTATGATGATATGTGCGTTCTTTACCCCAATACTTGCTTAACAGGTTCATGTCTAAATACCAGTTTGCAACTTTGGTTTGACGCTTGCGTAATTTCTCCTCTGCACGGGGACTCATGGTAAATGGTGAAGCTCCGGGAGGACAACCCAAGCCTTTTTGACTACAGCTATAAGCTAAATCGACTCCCCACTCATCTAAATATAAAGGCACTCCACCCATACTTGTGACTGAATCCACTAGCAGCAAACTACCATGCTCGCGACATAATTCGCTGACTCCTTCCAACGGTTGACGTGCGCCGGTAGAAGTTTCGGCATGAACTAAAGCTACTATTTTTGGACGATGAGTTTCTATAGCAGTCTTTAATTCATCTAAGGAAAATACCTGTCCCCAAGGCTTGGTAATGGTTCGCACGTCTGCACCGTAACGTCCAGCCATATCAACCAAACGATTGCCGAAGTATCCGATAACACCGACTAATACCACATCTCCAGGTTCTACAGCATTAGCAATTGTAGCTTCCATTGCAGCGCTTCCCGTACCGCTAACGGCGATTGTGAGTTGGTTTTCCGTTTGCCATACGTAGCGTAACAGCGACTGAATCTCATCCATTAACGTTAGGAAAGCCGGATCGAGATGTCCGACGGGAGGAGTATTCATTGCTTTAAGTACGTCAGGATGAGCGTTTGATGGGCCGGGGCCGAGAAGCAAACGGTTAGGTATATTTAAGGGTGATAGCTGTAATTTTTGGTTATTTTTTGCAGGGAGTGTCTGGGTCATGATGGTAGATGCTACCTGTTTGATAGGAAGTGCAGGATTATAGGTATTTATTTTAAACTTAATCGTCTGCACTCTAAAGTAGGTTGGCGTTGAAAATCCTAACTAAGACGAGGGAGTAGGGAGTAGGCAGAAACAAGAATAATGAAAATAGAACAACCCACAGTTAATAAAAATGAAAAGCTAAGAGCGATCGCCTACAGCATGGATTTATTAATTAATAGTGGTCTGTCCCATTTATTCTGATGGGTACTTCTAGGTTCGTAGTTGGGACTTTTAGTCCCTCGGAGCGATAAATCGCCAACTACAAACCCATCAATTTTTATGGGACAAACCATTAGTACTCCACCACATTAATTCTGAGGGGTTACACAAACTACAAATACTACGGCTGATAATGATAGCGACAAGAAATCACTGTGAAGTAATCATCATCCACAGCATAGACAAGACGATGGGTGTCATCGATACGACGCGACCAAAACCCGGATAAATTTTCTTTCAAAGGTTCAGGTTTGCCAATTCCCTCAAAGGGAAGGTTTTTAGCTTCTTTAATTAGTTTATTAATTCTTTTTAAAGTCTTTTTACCTTGACTTTGCCAATAAATATAATCTTTCCAAGCCTCATCAGTCCAGGCTAATTTGCGATTACTCATCTAACAGGTTTTTCTCTACTACCTGCCCTTGCTTGTACTGAGCAATGGAACGTTCTAAATGAGCTGCATTCGCCGGAGATTTTAATAAATAAACTGTCTCAAGCAAGCTATTAAAATACTCAAGAGACATAACTACAGCGTCGTCGGCATCTCGCCTAGTAATTATAGTGTAGTCCGCGTCATTTACAACTCGATCTAATATGGCTTTGAGTTTGTTTCTTGCTTCGCTAAAGGTTACTACTTTCATTTGCGCTTACTTGTCTGCTTACTTGTACAAGTATAGCACCATAAGATATGTTAGTTAGTGTCACAAAAAGCATCACCCACTCGCTACTTGCTACTTATTACTGCCTACTCACTCCTCGCTATAATGATAAAGTGATTCTATTAATCGAGAAATCATGGAAACCAAAAACATTAAAGAAGAAGCACGACGATTAATTGACAAATTACCTGAGAATTCCACATGGGATGATTTAATGTATGAAATATATGTGAGGCAGGCAATTGAATCAGGATTAAATGACTCTCAAGCAGGAAGAGTTATTTCTGTAGAACAAGTTAGAGCAAAGTTTGGATTGTCAAAGTGAGACCACTCGTGTGCGGAGGTTCCCTCCGTTGAGCGAAGTGGCGTTAGCGGAGCGTCTCCGAAGGAGATACCCGAAGGGTGAATATTTTTTGGACGGAAACTGCTGTAAATCATTTATCTTCAATTTATAATTATATTTCTCAAAACTCTCCTCAGTATGCACAAAGAATTGTAGAAAAATTAACTAACCGTTCCGAACAGATTGCTCAGTTTCCTCTATCAGGTCGCATCGTTCCAGAATTTGAAACAAAGCAAATTCGAGAAGTTATTGAAGGTTCTTACCGCATTATTTATTATATTAAGACTGACCAAATTGATATAATTGCTGTGCTTCATGGCTCCCAGCAAATTCAAACTA
>JBCCLY010000416.1:0-4496 GCA_039026655.1 Cyanobacteria bacterium P01_C01_bin.38
AAATATGACCCCAGTCTTCCGCTGGCGATGAAAATTGCTCAACTTTTTGATTGTGCAATTGAAACAATATTTTTATTTGAACCCGATTCGCAATCCGGTTCCAAAGGAGGTTCTATGCTTAATAAATTGATTGCTAAAGCATCGCAGGTAATAGCACTTGCTCAAGGTTTTACACTTGGTAAATTAGCGCCTCAAGCAGTGCAGGTGATAATGCTGTCTCAAGATGAAACCCGTCGTATGGGACAAAATTTCGTTGCTACGGAACATCTTTTGCTGGGATTAATAGCAGAAGACAATGGTATTGCAGCTAAAGTTCTCAAATCTGCGGGTATAACATTAGATAAAGCTCGTGTCGAAGTAGAAAAAATTATCGGTAGGGGTTCTAAATTTTTAGAAATAGAAATACCGTTTACACCAAGGATGAAGAGAGTTTTTGAATTGTCTTGGCAGCAAGCGCAACAGCTTGGAAACAATCATATTGATACGGAGCATCTTTTATTAGGTTTGTTACTTGAAGGGGAAGGAGTAGCAGTTAGGGTGCTGGACATTCTAGAAATTGACACTAATAAGCTTAGTCGAAACGTTTTAGAAGAAATTACTTTAGGGGAAAATCAAATACCACAAATCGTAACTGATATTAATAAAAATACTTCTGATAATCAAGAATTATCAAACCCAATTGATTTTACTTCTGGTGCAATCAGTGCCCGTTTTTGTAGTCTTTTATCTACTTTCGTGGAGTTACACCAATTAGGATATATAGTTACAAACACAGGATTTAAGCTATCTAATGGAGATATAATCGCGCCGCATATCTCCTTTTATTCTAAAGAAAAAGTCAAGCAAGTGCCTAGAATCTATCCGGAATTATCACCTGATTTAGTAGTAGAGATTAAATCGGCATTCGATCAAATTAATACGCTTGAAGATAAGATATTTCAGCTTTTAGAAATGGGTATAGGTTCGGCTATTCTAATAAATCCAGATCGGCGCAGTGTAAGTGTTTATATAAATGAAGGGGATAAGAAACATTTAGTTAATGTTTTAGAGGATGGAGATAAGCTAAGTTTACCTGAATTGTTTCCTGATTGGGAATTAGAAATATCGCAATTATGGCTTACATAGTATTTCCGGTTTGCTATAACGGATTGGGAAACTCAAACCCCATCGTTTGCATTACCGAAAAATTAAAATGAAATCCTCTGCTTTTACAATTGCTTTATTAGCAACCATTATTTTATATCAGGGTTGCTCGTCTACTACCAAAACTGAAGAAAAACCACCAAATCAACCTCAAGTACAATCCTTACCAGAAAAAACTGACCAAAATAAGCAGCCACAATCAACGTTAAATTCTGACAAGCAAAATACTCAAGAAAAAACTGAAAAATTACAAGCTAGCTCTCAAACTCAATCTTCAAATACTCAAGGTAAATTAGCCATTCCGAAAAAAATTACACCAAATAAACCCGTTACCGTAAAAGTTCAACCCCCAGCAACTATAGCAAAAGCTAATAGTAACAACGCTTCTAAACCAAAACAGATGCAAATGGTTGTAGTAAGTAATGACTTAAGATTTGCTGATATAGTTCAAGCTAGCTACAAAAACAATCAAAATATTGAAGTCAAGCCGAAATTTCCGGCTCCCGGTGAATATACCGTTTTTAGCGACTACAATCCGTCGGGTGAAAAAGAACAAGTTTCTGTAGAAAAAGTTTCTATTCCTGGCGAAGTTCCATTTCCTACAGAGTTAGAGAGTTATAGCAAGACAAAGACACTTGCCGATACAAAAATAGATTTGAATTTATCACAATCTAATATCAAAGCCGGTAAAAAAGTAACTCTAAAGTTTGATTTAAAGCAAGCCAAAAATAACAAACCAATCAAAGACTTAAAACCCTATTTAGGTCAAAAAGCAAATTTAGTAGTTATTAAAAGTTCCTCTTCTCTGGGAGAAACTGATTATATTGATACAGAAAATGTCAAAAAATCACCAAATAGCCAAGTGCATTTTACAACCAAATTTCCTCAACCCGGAACTTACAAACTTTGGCTGCAATTCAACCGCAACGGCAAAGTCAAAACCGCCGATTTTTGGGTAACGGTGAACAGTTAACAGTGAGCAGTGAGCAGTGAGCAGTTACTAATTATTACTCAAGATTTTTGGCGCTAAAGCGCAACTACGAACCAATTACCAGTTTTGTATTTTTAACTCCTAACTCCTAACTCCTAACTCTTAACTCTTAACTCATAACTCCTAACTCCTAACTCTTAACTTTTTACTTCTTCTCCACGCCACTTGTTTTCAACACATCGCTCATTGAATCGCAGTGGTTTGGTAAGTTGAAGGTGCCGGGATTAACTATTTCTTCGTAGCTAAAATGGCGATATTGCATACAGAATCTATCCCATGCAGCCATTTGAATGTTGAAGGTTTTGATGATTACGTCTGCTAAAGATGGAGAAAGAGGGATGCGAAAGAGAATATTTTTATCCAAATAAGCGCAAATTTCTTCTATTGCTTGATTTGCTGTAATTTTTTGCTGCCCTAATACATATTTCCTCGGCTCTTCTTCTTTGGGAGGGTGATCGATAAGATGTTTGACTACGGTAGCAATATCTTTGGCGTGGATAAAATGAAAGCTACCGTCTGCTTTCAAAAAGCGAATTAAATTAATGTATTTCGTTACTTCGGGAATACCGGATGTTATTTGAGATAGTGGTTTATTTCCGTCGCCACCCACAACTAATGTAGGAAAAACTTTGGTAATTTTGGGTTCAATTGACAGTTTGGAAAATTTTCGCAAGCAATCAAATTTGGAACGAATATAGTCTGTACCTAATTCCCCTGCTTCTTTAAGAGGTTTATTCTTACTATCTAAAACGCTAGCTGTAGAGAAATAAATTACCTGCTCGCATTTTTCAACGTCTAACAGGTTTAATAATTCTATTGTTTTAGCTACATTAACATCAAAAGTTCCCGTACCTCCCCAAGCGGTTGCTGTTAACACAGCTACATCTATAGTCTTGAGCAATTCGGCTAAATCCCCGATTTTTTGCATATCACCTTGCAAAACGTGGATACCGGGACGTACTAAGGTATCAATCTTTAATTTGTCTGGATTTCTTACCAACAAATACAGTTCGTGTTCGGTTTCTTCTATCAGTAACTCACTGATGTAATGCCCTATACAGCCACTTGCACCAGTGACTAAAACCCGCTTCTGGCTCATAGAATTATTCTAAATTTTTATTGTTAGATGTTAGTAGTTATTTTTAACTGGAATACTCACAACTAACAACTACAACCAGATACCAAAATTGTCGGGACGAAAAAGTCAGGAGTTAGGAGTTAGGAGTTAGGAGTTGTAGAGACGTAATATATTACGTCTGTACAGGAATTAGGAATTGAGAGTTAGGAGTTAGGAGTTAGGAGTTAGGAGTTACCAATTACCTATTACCTATCCCGGATGCCCTATCCTCTATTCCCTACTCCCTATTCCCTATTTCGCAGCAGTCAACATTTCGGTTTTTGTCATATCCAATTGTTTTGCTGTTTCAAAGAAGAATGCAACGTTTTCTTCTGGTGTTGTAGGCAAAACACCGTGTCCGAGGTTGAGAATGTGTCCCCAATTTCCGGCTCTACGAACTGTGTCGTGAATGCGATCGCGAATAAATTGTTTGGAACCGAAAAGTACTCCCGGATCGAGATTTCCCTGTACTTTCATTTGTTTACCCAATCTTCGCCGCGCATCTGCCATGTCTACATTCCAGTCTACATTTATGATGTCGGCTCCAGACTGACTCATTCTTTCTAATAAACCGGCGCTGCCACTAACTAAAAGAATTAATGGTGTATCTGGATGGGTTTGCTTTACTTGCTCGAATACTCTTCTTTGATAAGGTAAAGCGAAGGTTTCGTAATCTTGGGGACTCAATTGACCTGCCCAAGAGTCAAACATCTGTACTACTTGAGCGCCGCAGTCAATTTGATAGCGCACGTAGGTAGCGATGGAATCGGATAATTTTGCTAATAGCTGATGCAAAATAGCTGGTTCAGAAAAAGCCATATTTTTAATAATGGAATAGGTTTTTGAACCTTTTCCTTCCACTGCATAAGCCGCTAAAGTCCACGGCGCACCAACAAAACCCAGTACTGTCGATCTATTGCCTACTTCTTCTCGCAACGCTTGCAAAATAGTTTTGATAAATGGCAATGATTCTTCCGGTTGCAAGGAATATAGGTTATCAACTTGCTCTTGAGTACGAATAGGATTTTCAATAACGGGACCTTTTCCTTCGGCAACATCCATATCAATGCCGATACCTGGTAAAGGAGTGACGATATCGGAAAAAAGAATTACGCCGTCGGGTTGAAAAGCTTTCCAAGGTTGTAGGGAAACTTCAATTGCCACTTCCGGAATTTCCGAACGCTGGCGAAAGGAAGGGTATTTTTCCCTTAAGTCGCGATAAGCTTTCATATATCGTCCAGCTTG
>JBCCLY010000417.1:0-4483 GCA_039026655.1 Cyanobacteria bacterium P01_C01_bin.38
GCTTGTATGCTGCTACTGTTGCGAGAATTAGCACCTGGAGTTTCCTTTCAAGAAGCATTAGGTAAAACTGTTTACGAAAGCGTACCTTTTAGTTTGGGTGCTGCATTAGCCAATCAATTATTAGGCGAAAACGGTACTGATTCGCCAGATAATAGAACCAGTAGACAAGATAATTTAGTTGAGAATAACTCGACTTTTAGCGATTTAAGCGCAACTTTGATTGGTGCAATAGTCATAGGTTTTAACATTGCTCCAACCGATGAAATTGCAACCCTTGCAGCAGCAGTATCTGAACCTTGGCTTTTAGCAATTATTGCCACTTCAGTACTAATTTCCTACGCGATTGTATTTCAAGCAGGTTTCTCCGCACAAGATCAACGTAGACAGCACAAAGGTATATTTCAAAAACCGTTTAGTGAAACGATGATTTGCTATTTAATATCGTTGATAGCAGCAGCTATAATGCTATGGTTTTTTCAAAAATTAACTTGGAACGATCCTTGGACAATTTGGTTAGAACATAGCATTCTATTGGGATTACCAACAACTATTGGTGGTGCTGCGGGAAGATTAGCGATATGAATCAACCATCAGAAAATAAGCAACAGCAAAAACGTACAATAGCCGAATGGGTAACATTTAGCATCGCTTCGTTTATTCTAATTGGGGTTGTTGGTTTGGTAAGCTTCACTTGGATAAAGCAGCCATCGCAACAACCACCTCTTCTTGTTGTCACCAACAATCAACCGCTAAGAAAAGTAAACGGACAATATTACATACCCTTCGAGGTAATTAATCAAGGAGGAAAAACAGCAGCTTCCGTGCAAGTGATAGCCGAATTGCGTATCAAAGGAAAAGTCGAAGAAACAGGGGAACAGCAAATAGAATTTTTATCAAGAAAAGAGAAGGAAACGGGAGCATTTATATTTAGTAAGAATCCCGAAGAAGGAGAATTGATATTGCGGGTTGCGAGTTATAAATCTCCGTAGGATTGGTAGTGGGTAGTGGGTAGTGGGTAGTGGGTAATTGGTAATAGATTTGTAGTAATTGATTTGTAGGTTGGGTTAGCGACAGCGTAACCCAACATATGATTAAGCGATTAATTGTTTCCGTTTGTATCCGAATCGTTTAAATTTTCTCTCTCTTCTTCCTCGGCGCTCTTCGTGTTTTCTGTGGTTTTTTTGATCGGTGCAACCAGAATTTATATTACTGTATAAAAGCCCATATTCATATCTTTTGATTTATTAAAAATTTCAATTGAAAATACATTCGGCAAAACCTCACCCCGCCCTCCGGGCACCCCTCTCCTTATAAAGGAGAAGGGAAGAGATGAATGATTTATAAAAACCAATTACCAAATACCAACTACCAAATACCAAATACCAACTACCCATTCTTCAACTCTTTCTTTGCCTGCTGCCAAAGCGCTTCCAACTCTAACAAACTATATTCTGAAAGCGGACGTTCGGCGAAAGATTCCATCTTTTGAAATCGCTGAATAAACCGTTTATTTGTACCTTGTAAAGCAACGCTAGGATCTAAATTATTCCATCGCGCTAGCTGAAGCACACTAAACAGTAAATCGCCTAATTCTTCTTGCTGTCTTTCTGGTGATTCTTCAGCTAAAGCCTGTTTAAATTCTCCTAATTCTTCCTCATATTTTTCCCAAACACCATCGATATCATCCCATTCAAAGCCAATATCGGCGGCCTTTTGAGAAAGTTTCATTGTCGCCATTAACGGCGGCAACTTGCGAGTATAACCACTTAACTTGTTGCTAAGTTTTTGACTTTCTGCTACGGTTTCGCCTTTTTCGGCAGCCTTAATAGCTTCCCAATTTTGGTTTACTTCATCAGCATTTTGTACAGACACATCACTAAAAAGATGAGGATGACGGCGAATTAGCTTTTGAGTAATACCTTCAGCGATTTCCTTAAGCGTAAAATCTCCAGATTCGCCAAAAATTTGCGCTTGCAAAACTACTTGTAAAAGTAAATCTCCTAATTCCTCAGCAACATGATTTTTATCCCCGTTTTTAATCGCATCAACCACCTCATAAGCCTCCTCAATCACATAAGGAGTCAAACTTTCAGGGGTTTGCGCCAAATCCCAAGGACAACCATCCGACGGCGATCGCAATTTCGCAACCACATCAATCAATTCCTGCAAAGCAGTTAAAGTATCCATGAATCAGTTATCAGTGAACAGTGAACAGTTAACAGTTATCAATTAACAATTAACAATTAACAATTTTGAATTCCTAATTCCTAACTCCTAACTCATAACTCCTAACTCATAACTCCTAACTCCTAACTCCTAACTCCTAATTCCTAACTCCTAATTCCTAACTCCTAACTCCTAACTCCTAACTCCTAACTCCCTACCTCCTCCTTCTGGTTTTGGGTTTGCTCCGACGGGTGGTTATGGATTTAGCGGTAGATTTACGTTTTTTGGGTTTCTTTTTGGGCAGTAAACTAGCGATGCCTTTCCTTTTAAAACGTTTGTAAGCAGAATTTGACCAGTCACTTATAGAATGACTCATTGCACCCAGTTCCAATCCTACAAACAACGCGAGGAATTCGATTCTATGTAGGTTGATGATATCCAAAAGATGTTTAGCAACTTCGTGCCAACTCAAAGTCATATTTAATAATTTTTCGCTAATAAATAAAATTAAGATTGCTGCGACTGTAATTAAGCCGCATAAGTAGAGTACCCGCACGGTTGTTCCGATTAACGGTCCGTGGGATAAAAATGAACGATGACGGAGACTTTTTTGATACGGAAGCCAGATAAAGCGGAAGTAACCCCAGCGTTGGTACTGAATTGAATAAATATCTAAATCGGGGCCGAACATTAATCCCCCAAACATAAACCCACCAGCAATTAATAAAGTGATGCTGCTGCTGCGAGTCTGCCAAAAAGCGACACCAGCAATAAATGGTAAAGCCCAAATTGTAATGCGATCGTGAGTTTGACCGGAGGGCATAATAAAAAAATAGGGAATGGGGAATTGGGCATTGTGAATTAGGCATTGGGCATTGCAGATAATCAATTCCAATACCTATAAATAAATCCCCTCTGTGGAAGGCTGGGGTTTCTCTAACGCCCGAATCATAACTAATAAACGGACATGATACAAGGTACACTTAGACCCTATTCAATGTCTATCAGCGGTTTTTACCAAACCTCAAACGGATATTATCTTAGGCACAGAGCCGATTTCAAGCGATCGAGAAAATTTAGTTAAAAAATTTAGCAAAAGACTAGCTTTATACAAAAAAGTTTGCTATATTATTTTCTTAGTGAGCCAATGAGGACGATTAGCTCAGTTGGTAGAGCGCCTGCCTTACAAGCAGGATGTCACTGGTTCGAGTCCAGTATCGTCCATTTAAGAATTTTGAATATTTGATTTTATTTAATTGACAGTCCCCGCAGTCTAGAAGACTGGGGCTATTGGAACAAAGCCCCTCCGGGTATCTCCTTTCAGGAGACGCTGCGCTAACACTAGTTTGGGGGACGGAAACCGACACCCCCAACTAGATTCACCGTCTGCACGGGCTTGATTAGATGTGTTGTCACAATATGCAACGCATCATTATTGATGGAAAAATCCGAACGGTATGATTTAAATTTGAATAATTTCAAGCTTGAATAATTAAATGTTGTCCTCTTTGAGTCATAATATCCAAGATAGTTGCTATGATATCCATCTTGTCATGATTCAAACTACTCTAAATTTAAAACATCTTGAAAATCCAGTAAATCCAGTTTTTGCCATTTTACCTTTACACAATGAACTTTATGATGTGCTGAAGATTTTGAAGCAATTGGGGAAGGGGATTAGAGATATTAATTGAATAGTTTATCTTTGTCTAAACTCAGACTTTAATCATAAAATATGTATAGCTTGCCAAATGATGACAGTTTAGATATTTCAGCGCTATCAAGATTATTTGAATCAACAACTAATTCTTACAAATACCTTTATTTTTTATCGTTATTAGATATTCTCAAAAGAGAAAATTTTGATGTTGGATCGCCCATCACCTTCCAAGATATTATCGTTGAAATGCTGGCTAATGCCTGGTATCCTCATAATTATTTTAAACTCTTTTTCGGAACGCAAGACCATATTGCTAATAAGTTAGATTCTCTTCAGTTAGAAATTACAGAACCAATTTTAAAATTTAGAGATACAGACAAAAAACTTCTACGTACAGCTATTAGTAATCAAAATATTGATGATGTTGTAGCTTTTATTAGTAAATATGTTCCTTATCGTTTAATTCGCCCTTTCTTTACTGAAGAAACGAGAAGATTTAAAGATAATGATGTCAATCCGACTATTATCACTTTATCTAAAAATCAATTCGATGAAAAAAAGCCTTTATACTGCTTTAACGCCCTCGAACATAAAAATTGTAACGCCATTATTTTACATCAAGATTGGATTAAATATTTCGAGAAAAATTACACAATA